>CALRKX020000007.1:0-15061 GCA_943368305.1 Erythrobacter sanguineus | reverse complement strand
GAACGGCTCTGGCCGCGCACGGGGGCTGGAAGGTCTGGACGAGGAAACCGCGCTGCTGCAAGGCGCGCTGGAGGGGCCGATTGCGGTGCCGATGAACGGGGCGACCTATATGGCCGACCTGATGGGCGGGCAGAAAACCGGCCTGTTCTATGACCAGCGCCCGAACCATGCTTTTGCTGCACGCCTGTCCAAAGGTGCGCGGGTGCTGGATATGTTTGCCCATGTCGGCGGTTTCGGCCTTGCCGCGCTGGCCGGTGGGGCCTCCAGCGCGCTGGCGGTTGATGCCAGTGCGGCGGCGCTGATCCTTGCGGGGCAGGGGGCCACGGCGATGGGCGTGGCCGACCGTTTCGCCACCCGTCAGGGCGATGCCTTTGACGTGCTGGAGGCGCTGGGCACCGAAGGCGCGCAGTTTGACGTGGTGATCTGCGATCCGCCGGCCTTTGCCCCTGCCAAACCGGCGCTGGAGGCGGGCCTGCGTGCCTATGAACGCATTGCCCGGCTGGCAGCCCCTCTGGTGGCACCCGGCGGCTATCTGGTCTTGTGTTCATGCAGCCATGCCGCCGATCTGTCGGCGTTCCGCAATGCCAGCGCGCGCGGCATCGGGCGCGGTGGGCGGCGCGGGCAGATTTTGCACACCGGCTTTGCCGGGCCTGACCATCCCGTGCTGCCGCAACTGGCGGAATCGAGCTATCTCAAGGCGTTGTTCTTCCGGCTTGACGGCTGATGCGGGTGGTTCTGGACGCCTGCGTCCTTTACCCGACCGTCTTGCGCGAAATCCTGCTGGGGGTGGCGGCGCGCGGGGTTTACGAGCCGATGTGGTCCGAACGGATCCTTCGCGAATGGACCCGGGCCACCGACAAGATCGGCCCCGGTGCCATGGCGCAGGCCGAGGGTGAGGCGCTGCTGGTCAAGGCCGCCTTCCCCCGCGCCTCTGTCCGCGAACAACCGAATATCGAGGCGCGGGTTTCGCTGCCCGACCCCAATGACGAACACGTTCTGGCCGTGGCGGTGGCCTGCCACGCCGATGCCATCGTGACCTTCAACGCCAAGGATTTTCCCCGCCCGGTACTGGCCGAGTTCGGCATCGACCGGCGCGACCCCGATGGCTTCCTGTGGGAATTGTGGTCTGGCGCGCCGCGTGAGGTGGCAGCGGTGGTCACAGCGGTTCACGCCACGGCAGAGCGGATGCTGGGAGAGACCATTCCCCTGCGCAAGCTGCTGAAAAAAGCGCAATTGCCCAAGTTGGCCAAGGCTTTGGCGGCGGAATAGGGGCCAAAATCCTTCGAAGGATTTTGTTACGCTGTCTGCCAGCGCCGCTCCATCGCGTCAATCGCGGCGATACGGTCATCAATCGCAGGATGACTCAGCAACCATGCTGGCTGGCCTGCCTGTCCACCAACCAGCCGCTCCAGCTTGCGAAACAGCGACTTCTGTGGCGCGGTGCCGATGCCCGCCTTGGTCAGCAGGGCAGCGGCCCAGGCGTCGGCCTCAAACTCGTCGCGGCGTGACAGGCGGGCCATCACCGCCATCGACACCAACCGCGCCAGACCTACGCCGACAAAGGGCAGGAACCGCGCCAGCGCCGCCGACAAGACCACGAACACCACGTTCTGCCCTGTGAAATCGATCATCCGCCGCCGCACATGCCCCAGCGCCACATGCCCCAACTCATGCGCGATGACCGATGCCAGTTCATCCGCCGAAACCTCTCCGCGCACCTTGCGCGCCAGAAAGCCGCGCGTCAGGTAAATCTGGCCATCGGGCGCGGCCAGCCCGTTGACCGCCTCGACCTCGTACACATTCACCGCAATGCGCGGCAGGTCCAGCGCATGGGCCAGACGGGCCACCGCGGCCTCAATCTGCGGGTCATGCAGGGGGCGGGACTTTGCGGCCAATGCCTTTTTCGTCTGGCTGACCGACAGGACCAGCGAGAACAGCGCGTAAACCACGGCGAGGGCCAAAGGGATCAGCAGGGCAACCATGCGCCAGATATGGGCAGGCCGCGCCGGAAAGCTAGACCCCCAACGCTTCGGCCACCCGCATCTGGAAATATTGCACCCCTTTTTCATGCCGGCCTGACAGGGGGCCGGGCGAATAGGCCCCGGCAGCATAGTTGCGGTGGGTTTCGACGCAGACGGTGTAATCTTCCTTCACCACCGCCAGCGTTCCGCTGACCGATTTTGCCCGCGCCTCGGCCCCTTCGGCCGAAGTATCGGCGAAAAAGAAATGATAATGCTGGTCGGTATGGTCGGGGCTGGTGGGGTTGATGCGGCTGACGTTCATGCCACCTTCAAACAGCGAGAGCGTCCAGTTTGGCCACATCCACAGCCACTTGCCGCGATAGAACAGCCCGTCCTTGGGCGGGGCAGTCATCTTGACGAAACCGGGGTGGGCGGTGGTCTGGAACGCTTCGAAATCAATCGCAGCGTAAAAGGAGGGATGGGTGCCGGGGATGTGGTAGCCTTCGACGAAATTATCCGTGTAAATCTTCCAGTTGGCGTCGAAACTTACAGTGGCCTGATCGGTGGCGGTATAGCTTTCCATTGGCTCCCCCGCCAGTTCAGCAGGCAGGTCGCCCAACTGGTCCAGCAGGCTTTCGGCCGGATCAAGGGCAGCAAACAGCAACCCGCGCCATTCGGCCAGATGCACTTGTTCCAAGGGCCAATCCTCTGGGATGATGGCCGGGTCCTTGCCATACCAGGGGGCCTGCACCAGCCGCCCGGTGTCGGCGAAACTCCATTTGTGATAGGGGCAGACGATCAGCCCGCATTGGCCGGTGCCATCGGCCAATAGCTTGGCCCCCCGGTGACGACACACGTTCTTGAACCCGCGTAGGGTGCCATCGCGGCCACGAATGGCGAAAACCGGGGTGTTGGCTATGTCGATCGCAAGATATTGCCCGGCCTCTGCCACCGCCGAGACCGGCCCCATGAACTGCCATGTCCGGGCAAAGATGCGCTGCCGTTCCTGCTGGAACACGTCGGTACGAACGTACAAGTCAGGGTCGAGGTTCAGATACTGAACAGGCGGGGCATCAAGCGTCATGGCGGGCACCTCGTGTTTTGCACAGGCTGGGTGCGGACGGGGCGGGGCGCTTGCGCAAACGCGACACTTGCGTCGATTCCGGTCAGCGCAACATTTTTATCCCGCGCGACAGCCCTTCCAGCGTCATCGGCACCATCTGGCCGCCAAAAATGTCGCGGATCAGGCGGGTCGATTGGGTATGGCCCCAATGCGCCTCGGGCACCGGGTTGATCCACAGGTGGTTCGGCCATTGGGTGCAGGCGCGGTGCAGCCAGACCTGACCGCTTTCCGGGTTCCAGTGCTCATTCGCCCCGCCGGGGTGCAGAATTTCATAGGGCGACATCGCGGCATCGCCGACAAAGATCGCCTTGTAGTCGCTGCCATAGGTGCGCAGCACCTCTGCCGTTGGGGTCTGGGCGTTCCAGCGGCGGACATTGTCGCGCCATACGCCTTCATACAGGCAGTTGTGAAAGTAGAACGGCACCAGATGCTTGAACTCGGCGCGGGCGGCGCTGAACAGCTCTTCCATCACCTTGATGTATGGGTCCATGCTGCCGCCCACGTCCAGAAACAGCAGCACCTTGACCGCGTTGCGCCGTTCGGGGCGGGTTTTTACATCCAGCCACCCCTGTTTGGCTGTCGCGCGGATGGTGCCGTCCAGATCAAACTCTTCGGCTGCGCCATCGCGCACCCATTTGCGCAACCGGCGCAGGGCGACCTTGATGTTGCGGGTGCCCAGTTCGACCTGATCATCCAGATTGCGGAATTCGCGCTTGTCCCAGACCTTGACAGCGCGCTGGTGGCGGCTTTGGTCCTGCCCGATGCGAACCCCTTCGGGATTGTAGCCATAGGCGCCAAAGGGGCTGGTGCCTGCGGTGCCGACCCATTTGTTGCCGCCCTGATGGCGGCCCTTCTGCTCCTCCAGCCGCTTTTTCAGCGTCTCCATCAGCGCGTCAAAACCGCCAAGCGCCTGGATTTGGGCTTTTTCCTCGGGTGTCAGGTATTTCTCGGCCAGTTTGGTCAGCCAGTCGCCCGGCAGGTCCAGCGCCGCGATCACCTGCTCGGGGGTAAGGCTTTCCAACCCCTTGAACGCAGCGGCAAAGGCGCGGTCGAAACGGTCAAAATGGCGTTCGTCCTTGACCATGACAACGCGCGCCAGATGGTAGAAGCCTTCGATGTCAAAGGTTACCAGATCGGCGGCCATTGCCTGATGAAAGGCCAGAAATTCACGCAGGGAAACCGGCACCCCTTCCGCACGCAAGGCTTGGAAGAACGGAAGGAACATCGCTTACCGCGCGATGCGGTCGATGAAGATGCTGGCGAACATGCCCAAAAGCATGAACAGAATGGCATAGATCGCGGCATATTGCAGGATGTCCAGCCGCTTGCCGCCGCGCCGTCTGGCGGTCAGACCGCCGATTATCGCGCCGATCACAAGGCCTGCAAGTACGATCATCGCGGTTTCCTGCCCTTGCTGCGGGGCGGTCAGCCCCCGTCGCCCGCATCCAGAGCGGCGATTTCAGCCATCCGCGCGCGCATCTGTTTGTCCGAGCCGAAGCCATAGCGCGCAAGGGGGGCGGCGTCCAGATGCAGGCTGCGGGCGGCCTCTGTCTGGCCCGTCCTCTCCAGCGCGCGGGCCTTGATCAGCATCAGGGTCGCGGCCAGCGCCGCGTTCTGCGACTGTCGCGCCACGGGAATTGCATGGTCGGCAAAGGCGATGGCCTGCCGGGGCTGGCCGGTTTTCAGGGCGATTGCGGCAAGCTGCATATCGACATGCGCCACATGCACCTCGGCGCCGGGCAGGCCGGAGTAGACGCGGCGCGCTTCGGTCAGCGCCTGCACCGCAGCCTGCGGATCGAGGCCAAGCTGAGAGCGCCCCACCGCATATAGCGCCAGACCCAGCCGGGCATCGGTCCAGCCCTGGGCATGAACGATGGCCAGCATCCGCCGTGCCGAGGCGGCGCGGGTCTTGCCGCCCTGGGGGCCAAAGGTCGCCTCGACCGCTTCGGTCCAGTCATGCGGTCCGATGGCGGCACCCGTGGCGGGCAGGCCAGTGCCTGCGGGGTTCATGCGGGCCAGGATGGCGGGCAGGCGGGCGGCCACTTCGGCTTCTGTCATCCCTGAGTGCAGGTCGGGCGCATAGTGGATGCGCAGCATCAGCATGTCGAAGGGGGTCAGCACCGCGTTGAAATTATCGTCGTTAAAGACGGAATCCGTAAGCCGGTAAAGGTCGTTCAGCGGGCCAAGGGCCTGGGCCAGTTCCTCGTGGAAACAGTCGCGCACCTCTTGCGGGCTGGTATCGGAGGGCACGAAGATCGCCGCCCGCTGCCGTTGGGTCAACTGTCCCCAATCGGTCAGGGCATCTGTGCGGTGTCTGCGGTATTCCGCGAAAGAGCTGACGTTCGGCACCACGAAACAGGCGGCCGTGGGGGCCGCGCGCGACAGGGTGCGGCGTGGCAGGAATTCGATGATGATACTGGCATTCGATCCGGGGGCGGTGGTGCGAATGTCCAGCCCCGCTTCGGCCTGCATGCGCCCGACGACGCGCTGCAAGTCCGCCGCTGCCTGCGGCGGAACCGCGCCCGTCATCGCCACGGTAACCGGCGTTTCAAACCGTGTCAGCACCGTCAGCCGCCGCCCGCTTTCCATCTGGAATTCCAGATCCAGAAAATCGCGCGCCAGATCGGCATTGCCATGCAGCGGCGCCGTCGCCACGCGCTGGTCATCGGCCAGCAGCGGCAGCGCGACCGATACCAGGGCCGCAGAGTTGCCGCGCATCGTCACCTCTGCCGCAGGATGTGCGGTGCAGGCGACCAGAAGCAGCAAGGGAAGGAGGGTGGCACGGCGCATCACAGAAGTCTCATAGGTAAAAAGAGCACGCAGGCAAGGCCCGGCGCCAAGGCAAGCCTTCCGTGGACCGGGCTGCAGCGAGGGAAGCCCCCACCTCCCTCGCGCCGCCGGTCCGTTGCGGGTTTCACCGCCGGTCCACTTCACCCTGTTTGCCACCCTGGTTCCCGCGCCTGCCTGCCCTCGCTGAAACAGCGCACGACAAGCTGATGATATTCTTTGGATTCACCAGATACGAGGGCCGAGCGGTCCTTGGTGGCAGCCGGTTCATCCGGCCTTCGAGACAACATGCCCGCAATGTCTGATTCTTGGCGGTCAGGTGTCAATCTTTGGATTTCTTGATTGTTTTGGCCGGACTAGCCTTGGCGGTCATGGCGCAACCATGCGCCAGATATGCTGTCGCATCATCACGGAAAGTTTCAATATGTTGCATATTTTGTGATTCCCGTGATTCAAACATGGCGAAACGGTGGCCAAGTTGTGGCACTGCCGTCCGAATCGGGGTTATCCACAGCCCGGCCTCAGCGCTGTCCGCGCGCCATGAAGGCCAGCCGTTCGAACAGTTGCACATCCTGTTCGTTCTTGAGCAGCGCGCCATAAAGGCGCGGCAAGGCGTGCTTGCCCTCGCGCCGCAGATCCTCTGGTGACAGGTCTTCGGCCAAAAGCAGTTTCAGCCAGTCCAAAGCCTCTGACGTTGATGGCTTTTTCTTGAGGCCCGGCGTTTCGCGGATTTCAAAGAACTGCGTTAGCGCGGCGGCCAGCAGCGCCTCTTTGATCCCAGGATAGTGCAGACGGACAATGGTGGCCAGAACCTCAGGCTCCGGAAAGCGGATGTAGTGGAAAAAGCAGCGGCGCAGAAAGGCCTCTGGCAGCTCTTTTTCGTTGTTCGAGGTGATGATGACCACGGGCCGCTGGCGAGCGCGGATCGTCTCGCCCGTCTCATAGACATGAAACTCCATCCGGTCGAGTTCCTGCAACAGGTCGTTCGGAAATTCGATGTCGGTCTTGTCGATCTCGTCGATCAGCAAGACCACGCGGCCCGCCGCATCAAAGGCCTGCCACAACTTGCCCCGCCTGATGTAATTCGCAAGCTCATGCACCCGCGCATCGCCCAACTGGCTGTCGCGCAGGCGGCTGACGGCATCGTATTCATAAAGACCCTGTTGCGCGCGGGTGGACGATTTCACATGCCATTCGATCAGGGGCAGGCCCAGGCTTGCCGCCACCTGCCGGGCCAGCTCTGTCTTGCCGGTGCCCGGTTCGCCCTTGACCAAGAGGGGGCGTTCCAACGCCACGGCAGCATTGACCGCAACCTTGAGGTCGTCGGTGGCAACATAGCTTGGGGTGGTGTCGAACTTCATGGCAGCCTCGCTGACCCTCTATCTTTGGCGCGACCCTAGAGGCGCCGTCAAAATGTCGCAACTGCTAGTGACAATGGCTTGGCGATAGGCTACATGCCGCGCCAACAGGACCGCGCCACGTCAGTTGCCACCTGGCCAAGGCGCGCCGACACGACTGGAGTGTGCTGTGATGAAGCCCGAAGTGTTCTTGCCTGACGACTACCGGCCGGCCGAAGACGAACCCTTCATGAATGACCGGCAGCTGGAATATTTCCGCCGCAAACTTCTGATCTGGAAACAAGAGCTTCTGGACCAGTCGGCCGAAACGCTGGACAATCTGACGGAAAGCGCACGCAACGTGCCCGATCTGGCCGACCGCGCCAGCGAAGAGACCGATCGCGCGCTTGAACTGCGCACCCGTGATCGACAGCGCAAGCTGATTGCCAAGATTGATTCTGCGCTGCGGCGGATTGACAATGGCGAGTATGGGTACTGCGAAATGACCGGAGAGCCGATCAGCCTGAAACGGCTGGATGCGCGCCCCATCGCCACCATGACGCTGGAGGCCCAAGAGCGGCACGAGCGCCGCGAAAAGGTTCACCGCGACGATTGACCGCTTGCCACGGGACTTGTGGCTTGGCCCATGATGGCCGAAGGATGAGCCGGGCATTTGCCCGGCCTTTTCTTTTCCTGGGGTATGGCATGGCGCGCGAGGTGACGATTCTCGGGGCAGGGGTGGCGGGCCTTGCGCTGGCGCGTGCCTTGGCGCTGACCGGCTGGCAGGTGCTGGTGCTGGAGCAGGCCGATGCCATCCGCGAGGTGGGGGCGGGTTTGCAGATCGGACCTAATGGCGCGGCTGTGATCGATGCGCTGGGTCTGGGCGAGGAGATGCGCGCGGCTTCGGTTCGTGCGCAGGCGGTGACGCTGAAAGACGGGATGTCGGGCGCAACCGTTTTGCAGATGGGTATGGCGGCGCATTACCCGGCGCTTGGCTGGCATTTCCTGCATCGCGCCGACCTGATCGACATTCTGGCCAATGGCGCGCGCGAGGCGGGGGCGCAGATCCGCCTGCTGCACCGGATTGACCGGGTTGATCTGTCCGGCCCGCGCCCGCGCGTGGTGACGGCGCAGGGGGCAGAGTGTCTGCCCGGCGTGCTGATCGGGGCCGATGGCCTGCACTCCCCGACCCGCGCCGCGCTGAATGGGGCAGGCGTGCCGTTCTTTACCGGGCAGGTCGCCTGGCGGGCGGTGGTGCCAGAGGTGCCGGGGGCCGAGGCGGTGGCAGAGGTGCATATGGGCCCGCGCCGCCATCTGGTCAGCTATCCCTTGCGCGGCGGGCGTTGGCGCAACATCGTTGCAGTGGAAGAGCGCAAGACCTGGGTGCAGGAAAGCTGGTCGCTGCGCGATGATGCGATGGAGTTGCGGCTGGCCTTTCAGGGCTTTGCTCCACGGGTGCAAGGCTGGCTGGAACAGGCGCAGGATGTCTGGCTGTGGGGGTTGTTCCGCCATCCGATAGCACCGGTCTGGCAGCGGGTGATGCCCGAAGGGCTGGTGGCCATTCTGGGCGATGCCGCACATCCGACGCTGCCGTTTCTGGCGCAAGGCGCCGGCATGGCGCTGGAGGATGCCTGGTCACTGGCGCGTGCGCTGGGACAGGGGCCACAGGCGCTGCCCACCTGGCAGGCGGCACGCGCGCCACGCTGCGCGCGGATCGTGCAGGCCGCCAACAGCAATGCCCGCGCCTATCACCTTTCCGGCCTGCCCCGGTTTATCGGCCACACCGCGCTGCGCATCGGCAATGCGCTGGCACCCGATCTGGCGCTGAAACGGTTCGACTGGCTTTATGGGTTCGATGTGACCAAAGAGCGGTCCGGCGCTCAGGCCGAAACGGCCTGACTGGCGGAAACCTCGGCGGGGCAGCACAGATCCAGCCCGCCTGCCATCACCACGGCCCCAGACGACAGGCGCAGGGTGACGAAATGGGCAAGGGCCACGCGCTCTTGCCGGATGAACTCTCCGTCCACCAGCCGCGAGACGGGAATGGCGGCCTCTGCCACGCCCCACAGCGCCATGGCGCGCCAGTCGCGGACCAGAACGCGCTGATCGGGAGCAAGGCGCACCTCGGCCCCCGGCCGGCCGATGCCCAGCGTATCGGGGCCGACCAGAACCACCAGTGCATCCTGCTGGCTGCGAATATCGACGGCCATCACCTTTGCCATGCCGCGCCGGGTGATCACCCGGTCGCCCGGCCCCAGCAATTCAACCGGCAGCTCGCCCTCGGCTGTCATCACCCGCGTTCCTGCCAGAAAACCGATCGCTTCGGGTGCTTCGGCGAAGGCCTTGGTGGGGGCCGCTTCGGGCTGACGGGCAAGGGCAAACGTGGTCATTGCAACCTCGGGACGATGATGTGGCCAATTTTCTCGCCAAATGCGGTCTGAATGTGGCGTCCTGCGGTCATTTCGATGGACTGTCATTGACCCATGAGCTGCGCTTTTTCCTCTCGCATCCTGCAACGGGCTTTGTTAGAAGGGCGCGGATTTGCGGGGCAGGCCAGCCGGTCTGCTCTGTGGCAATTCGCGGGTGTGGCGGAACTGGCAGACGCACCGGATTTAGGTTCCGGCGCCGCAAGGCGTGGGGGTTCGACTCCCTTCACCCGCACCAGGCATGGATTGAGAAGGACGAGATATGCAGGTCACCGAGACCCTGAAAGACGGCCTGAAGCGCGCCTACACCATCACGGTGTCGGCGGCCGAGCTGGAAGCCAAAGTGCAGGAAAAGCTGCTTGAGGCCCAGCCCGACATTGAAATCAAGGGCTTCCGCAAGGGCAAGGTTCCTCTGGCGATCCTGAAAAAGCAATTCGGCCAGCGCCTGACGGGCGATGCGATGCAAGATGCCATCGACGGCGCGATGAAAGAGCATTTCGAAAAGACCGGCGACCGTCCGGCCTTGCAGCCCGAAGTCAAGATGGTGGGCGGCGAAGAGTGGAAAGAGGGTCAGGACGTCGTGGTCGAAATGGCCTACGAAGCCCTGCCGCCGATTCCCGAGCTGGACACCGCCAAGATCACCCTGGAACGTCTGGTCGTGAAGGCCGACGAAGCTGCCGTGGACGAGGCGCTGAAGAACCTGGCCGACAACGCCAAGAATTTTGAGGCCCGCAAGAAGGGCTCCAAGGCCAAGTCGGGCGATCAGGTCGTGATCGACTTCAAAGGCTCGGTTGACGGCGATTATTTCGAAGGCGGCGCTGGCGAGGATTATCCGCTGGTTCTGGGGTCGAACAGCTTTATCCCCGGTTTTGAGGATCAGCTTGTTGGCGCCAAGGCCGGTGACGAAGTGAAGGTCGAAGTGTCCTTCCCGGAAAACTATGGTGCCGCGCATCTGGCTGGCAAGGCCGCCGTGTTCGAAACCACCGTCAAGGAAGTGCGCGAACCGAAGGCCGCCGAGATCGATGACGAACTGGCCAAGAAATTCGGCGCCGAAGATCTGGCTGCGCTGAAGGGCCAGATCTCCTCGCGTCTGGAAGAGGAATACAAGGGTGCCTCGCGCGCCGTGATGAAGCGGTCGCTGCTGGATCAACTGGACGGCCTGGTCAAGTTCGACCTGCCCGCCAAACTGGTTGATGCCGAGGCGTCGCAGATTGCCCACCAGTTGTGGCACGAAGAAAACCCCGACCACCACGGCCATGACCACGATTCGATCGAAACCACGGACGAGCACAAGAAGCTGGCCGAACGCCGCGTGCGTCTGGGCCTGCTTTTGGCCGAAATCGGCCGCAAGGCCGAGGTTGAAGTGTCGGATGCCGAGATGACCCAGGCTGTTCTGGCCGCTGCCCGTCAGTATCCGGGTCAAGAGCGTGCCTTCTTTGAATTCGTGCAGAAGAACGCCCAGATGCAGCAGCAACTGCGCGCACCACTGTACGAAGACAAGGTGGTCGATCACATCGTGGCCGGTGCCAAGGTGACCGACAAGGAAATCGGCAAGGACGATCTGCAAAAGGCCGTCGAGGCGCTGGACGAGTTCTAAGCGTTCCTTGCAGGCAAAAGATCAGGCCGCGCCCTCGGGTGCGGCCTTTTCGTTTGGCTCGTCCACCCGCACCACATAAAGCCCGGCGCCGATGATGATGGCGATGCCCAGCCAGCCCAGCCCGTTGGGCAAGTCGCCCCAGAACAGCCAGCCCCACAGCAGCCCCCAGAAGGCGAAGGTAAACTCGAACGGGGCCACCACTGAATTGGCGGCGATGCGGTAGGCATGGGTCAGCAGTGTCAGCCCGATGGCCGCGATCACGCCGCAGGCGGCCATCAGGGCGCCGTCGCGCGCATTGGGCCAGACCCAGCCGCGCGTCAGGAAGGACAGGCTTGCGTGGCCCGTGCCCTCGTGCGCGCCGGTGCCGTAAACTGCCGCCAAGGCCGCCGCGCACAGCAGAAAGGCGATGTTGCCCCAAAAGGCCAGCGCGGCGGCGCTGTCGCGCACGCCCATCACCCGCGCCATCACCATCGAACCGGCATAGGCCGCGCCGCAGAACACCGGCAGCAGGGCGGCCCAGTCGAACAGGTCTCCCCCCGGCTGCACCATGATCACGACGCCAAGAAACCCGACCGCCACCGCCAGCCAGCGCCGCTGGCCGACCTGTTCCTTCAGCACCAGCGCCGACAGCAGGGTGATCATCAGCGGCGCGGTGAAATAAAGCGCCACCGTCGTCGCCATGGGCAGGGCGGCAAGGGCCAGATAGTAGGCGGTATAGGCCAGAAAGTTCAACACGCCGCGCGCCAGCATCGCGGGCCATGTCGGGCTGATCAGGCCGCGCAGGTTGCCATCCATCGCGCGCGTGATGACCAGCAGGCAGGGAAAGGCCGTCAGGCTGCGCAGCACCATCGCCTGATGCAGCGGATAGGCGCCAGAGATCAGTTTCAGGATCAGATCCTGAACCGAGAAAATCGCGATTCCGGCGATCAGGCACAGGATGCCGATGGTGGTTTGCGAGGTGCGCATCCCGTCACGCTAGCGGTGGGCAGGGGGCGGGCTGTTCCATTCCCGACAGGTGCTGTCGGGGTCATGCAAATGGGCAAAGCAAAACCGCGCCCGGTTTCCCGGACGCGGTTGCAGATACCCGAAAGGGGAACAGATCAGTCGTCGTTGGCGGCTGCGCCGACTTCGTCGAACAGTTCGGCAATCTCGAACTCGGCCGCGGCTTCCGCCTCGGCTGCCAGTTCCTGGATCGACTTGCCCGAAGCCTGAAGTTCGGCTTCTTCGACCGAGCGGGCCACGTTCAGATTGATCGTGGACGACACTTCGGGATGCAGGACCACGGTTACGGTGTGGATGCCCAGATCCTTGATCGGCTTGTCCATCACAACCTGGTCGCGCTTGACGGTGAAACCGGCAGCGGTCGCGGCTTCGGCTGCGTCACGGGGCGAAACCGACCCATAAAGCGCGCCCGAATCCGAGGCGGAACGAATCACCACAAAGGTCTGGCCGTCCAGTTTGGCGGCCACGACATCGGCTTCCTTCTTGGTCTCGAGGTTTGTGGCCTCAAGCTGGGCCTTCTTGGCCTCGAAGGATTTGATGTTGTTGGCATTGGCACGCAGAGCCTTGCCTTGCGGCAAGAGGAAGTTGCGTGCGTAGCCGTCCTTGACGTTGACGACTTCGCCCATCTGGCCAAGTTTGGCCACGCGCTGAAGCAGGATAACTTGCATGTGCCTGTCTCCCTTACTTCACGGCATAGGGCAGCAGGGCCAGAAAGCGGGCACGCTTGATGGCCTGAGCCAGTTCGCGCTGCTTCTTGGCCGAGACGGCGGTGATACGGGACGGAACGATCTTGCCACGCTCAGAGATATAGCGTTGCAGCAGACGGGTGTCCTTGAAGTCGATCGCCGGTGCATTGTCACCCGAGAACGGGCAGACCTTGCGGCGGCGGAAAAACGGTTTGTTCGCCATGGTTTATGCTCCTGTTTTCAGATCAGCGACGAAAGCCGCCCGAACGCTCGGGACGATCCCCGAACGAGGGACGCTCACGGCGTTCACCACCGAAACCGCCTTCGGGACGGTCACCGCGGTCGCCGCGCTCACGCTCGTCGCGCTTTTGCATCTGAACCGAGGGGCCCTCGGCATGGGTGTCAACCTTGATGGTCAGCACGCGCATGACATCGTCATGCAGACGCATCAGGCGTTCCATTTCCTGCACGGCGGCCGCAGGTGCGTCCGACTTGAGCAGGGCATAGTGGCCCTTGCGGTTCTTGTTGATCTTGTAGGCCATCGTCTTGACGCCCCAGTATTCGGATTCGACGACTTTGCCGCCGTTGTCCGAAAGGACGGTCGAGAAGTGTTCCACCAGGCCTTCGGCCTGCGCGTTGGACAGGTCCTGACGCGAAATAAAGACATGCTCGTACAGCGGCATGTGCACTCCGGTTCTGTCAGGCGCATTTCATAGGACGGGCAACCCCTTGCTGCGGCCCGTCCACGAGAGGCTGCGCCGGTTCATGGAAAATGCAGCAAAGGATGCGGCCTTATACAGAAGAACGTGCCCGATGCAAGCGCGCCGCTCCCCCGTTCATCTTGGCATAAATATCCCGGGGGTGCGGGGGCTGGCCCCCACTTGTTACAGGGCCGAAGCAGGCAAGCCGAATATCCGGTCGAATGCCCAGGTAAAGGCAAAGGTGTAAACCGCAAAGAACACCAGCAGCCCCGCATCATAGATCAGCGCCTGCATCAGCGTGACCCCCATCCACCAGGCCAGAAACGGCACCATCAGGATCAGCAGTCCGCCTTCGAACAGCGCACCATGCACGAGGCGGCGGCGCAGGCTGCGGCCCTTGACGGTCTGGCCGCGCTCCCATGCCTCGAATCCGGCGTTGAAGGCATAGTTGAACAGCAACGCTATGATCATCGAGCCAAGCGCCGCGCCGCCCGCCGTCTTTGCATCCTGATCGGAAAAGGCCAGCAGGCCGAGGGTCGAGATGATCAGGCCGATCGCTTCGAACAGAACGGCATAGATCACGCGGCGCAGGACGGGGGACATCTGGATCATGGCTGGGACCGTGATGCCGCCTGTGCCGCGCGTCAAGAGCTTGCGCCGATTGCAGGATGAGGCGGGAAAGGTTAATCGGGGAAAAAGACCGTCATGGGGGACAGGCATGAGCCGCGCATTCGTATTTCCGGGGCAGGGGGCGCAAGCCATCGGTATGGGCAAGGCTTTGGCCGGGGTTTATCCTGCCGCAAGGGCCGTGTTCGACGAGGTGGACGACGCGTTGCAGGAAAAGCTGTCGGCGCTGATCTGGGAAGGCGACATTGCCGAACTGACCCTGACGCAGAACGCGCAACCAGCGCTGATGGCCACCTCGATGGCGGCGATTGCGGCGCTGGGGGCCGAAGGGCTGGGCATCCAGCAGGGCGATTTCGTCGCGGGGCATTCCTTGGGGGAATATTCCGCGCTGTGTGCCGCAGGGTCGCTGAGTCTGTCTGATACCGCCCGCCTGTTGCGCATTCGTGGCAAAGCGATGCAAGAGGCGGTTCCGGTGGGTGTGGGCGCGATGGCGGCCTTGCTGGGGCTGGATTTCGCCACCGCCACCGAAGTGGCGGCAGAGGCGGCGCAGGGCGAGGTGTGTCAGGCCGCCAATGACAACGACCCGGCGCAGGTGGTGGTTTCGGGCCACAAGGCCGCGGTGGAACGCGCGGTCGAGATTGCCAAGGCAAAGGGCGCCAAGCGGGCGCTGATGCTGCCGGTGTCTGCCCCCTTCCATTGTGCACTGATGCAGCCCGCCGCCGCCGTGATGGCCGAGGCATTGGCGGGGGTGGTGATCCATGCGCCCAAGGTTCCGTTGGTGGCGAACGTCCGGGCCGAGGCGGTGACCGAGCCT
>CALRKX020000006.1:0-15329 GCA_943368305.1 Erythrobacter sanguineus | reverse complement strand
GCTTCAGCTTGTACAAGTTTCTCAAAACGCTTGTTAACCGTTGCTTGGGTCGGAACACGACCAATTTTTGAGGCGCGAAGAAGGCTGGGCTTCAGAGAAGTATAGCCCAGCCTATTCTTGTAGTCACTGTTCTGGCCCCTGAACATGAGAACGAAGTCACGATTCCTGAACTGCAATTCGGCAACTTTGGTAGCGAGGTCTACATAATTACGGACCAAGTGAGCGCGGCCCTTGCGAATAGCGCTTGTGGTCAATCCCGTCGTGCTCTGTGCACCTTCAGCAAAGGTCCAGATCTTCTGGTTCCCGATGGTCTCCATTCGTGGCCAGCCTCCAAGCTAAACAGCCCCTTCCACCCCTCGGAAGCTAGTTTGAACGAAAACGCCTCCGAGCAGCTATTCTCATAGTTTCCTACTCTTCTTGCAGAATCAAGATCTTAACGTACACTCAAACCGTTCGTTGACTTCCAAAAGAACTTTGTTCCAGATAGCGACGAGAGCGAGGAGGAGTGCGTCCAGGGTGAGTTCGGTACACAGCGCAGCACAATCAGCGGCTGGATATCTCTACCAAGCGCGGCTTGCTCTCGCCGAGAGCTTGCGCTTCGCATATAAGGATTCGAGCGTCGAAATCGCAATCGAACGGCTCGACGATGTTTCGTTCGAAAAGGACGGCGCGCCGATCGAGCTCCTGCAGAGCAAGCATCACCTTAAGCAGGCGGGGGACCTTAGCGACGCAAGCGTCGACTTATGGAAGACCCTTCGCGTCTGGGCAGAAGCAGTCAGCCAAGACCCTTCGTTGCCCGCGCGTACACGCTTTGTGCTGATCACTACGGCAAAAGCACCTGATGGCTCAGCTGCAGCTCATCTCCGACCAGTAAGCGCAGGACCAACTGAGCGCAACCCTGCGGCAGCGGAGACATTGCTCATGGCAGCGGCCGAGTCATCTTCAAACCAAAGTCTCACAAAGGCGATACAGGCATTCAAGGCCCTTAGTCCTGCAATCCGGCAGCAACTAGTTGCCGCAGTGGAAATCCTTGATCGGGCAGCGCTAATTGCAGACCTCGGCGCGACTATCGATGACCACTTAAGGATGATGGCCCCACGAGGGAAGACTTCACTGGCACGCGAGCAGCTTGAGGGATGGTGGTGGCCGCGTATCTGCAAGGCGCTTCAGGCCGAAACGCCAGGTACAATTTCAGTGCTAGAAGTTGAACAGAAGCTTGATGACATCCGCGACGGGCTGAAGCGTGATGCCCTACCGCTCGATATGGAGCATGCTGAACCCTCCCCAGAAGAGCTCGCTTCCCTCGACGAAATGCGCTTTGTCAAGCAATTGCAGAGCGTTGGTATGGGTGGCTTACGGCTTGAGTTCGCGAAGCGTGATTTCTACCGTGCATCTGCACAGCGTTCGCGCTGGGTGCGCGAGAGCCTGCTGTTCAACGATGAAGTCGGTCTGTTCGAGAAGCGTCTCGTCGAAGAATGGCAGCCGCGATTTGCGCAAATGTGTGATGGTTTGGAGGCAGGATGTGGCGCTGCCGAGGTGCGTTCGTCCGGACAGAAGCTCTATGGCTGGGTTGAAACCGATGCCCGCTTCCCGATCCGATCGCAAACAGTTCGGTTCCTAAATGTCGGCTCGTATCACATTCTCGCCGACAATCTTCGCGTCGGCTGGCACCGTGATTTTGAAATGTTGCATGCCGTCGTTGCAGAGGAGCCAACGGATGTCTGACACACGCTGGAGGAATGCCTGGGATAAGCGGCCAGCCGAAGAGGCGCGCAACCTCAATCCTGCATTTTGCGCCGAACTTATCGCACGGACCATTACAGAATACCACAAGGCGCGAAAGAAACCGCTCAGCATGGCGACAGCATTTCTCGTTTTGCCGCTTACGCTACACAGACCGACGCGGACTTCCCTCCCAGGCAAGGCCAACACAGCCTTTGCTTCGTGGATCGCGATGAACAATCCACAGCTGGCAGAGCTTCCGGAGCGGGTTAGACGACTTCGGCCTGTAAGCCGCGAAGCACTACTCTTTTCTGTCCGCTACGGCATTAGTGCGCTAGTCGGCGGCGGTCTGATTCCCGGTAAGAACGCGATCAAATTGACCGCTCGGCCAGTTGCGACGACAGACGAGGTGAATGACGCTCGGGCCGCTGCCGGGCTGCTTGGCCGATGGTTTGCTGCACAGGCTAGCGAAAGCGCGATTCTTCAGGGCTTCGGAGTGGCTCCATGACAGTGCAAATTCGCGCCGTTTCCATCTACTCGCGTGACGGCGAGCGCCGCAATGTGGCGTTCAAACTTGACGCGCTGAACATCGTCACGGGTGCATCCAAGACTGGCAAATCCGCCCTGCTCGATATCGTCGACTACTGTTGGGGACGCGGCGAATGCACAGTCGCCGAGGGTGAAATCCGTCGCGCCGTCAGTTGGTTCGCCGTTCACCTTGACAATGACGGCGAAGGAATCCTGATTGCCCGGAGAAATCCAGGACCAGCAGGAAAGAGCAGCGACGAGATCTTCTTTGCCAGGGGTGTGGAAGAACTTCCCACTGACTCGGGCGGCTTTCACAAGAACATTACTTCTGATGGGCTCAAATCTCAGCTTTCTGCGGTACTCGGTATTTCAGAGAACATTCATGTTCCCGATGAGGGTGCGACACGGCAGCCGCTTGAGGCCTCTTCCCGTCACGCCATCGTCTTCTGTCTTCAGGCACAAGATGAGATCGCGAACCGGCGGTTGCTGTTCCATAGACAGGGAGAGCCCTTCTTTCCGCAGGCTATTCGGGATTCGATGCCCTACTTCCTTGGAGCGGTCGACGAGGATCACTTTCTTGCCTTAAAGCGCTTCCAGGACGCTAGGGCACGCCTGCGCCGACTGGAACGCGAGTTTGGAGAAATCGAGGCGATCGCGCGAGGCGCGACGGGAGCGGCGCGGTCACTGTATCAGGAAGCCCGCAGAGTAGGCATGATGCCGATCGAACCCGAACCTGCTGATGCCGAAGCCGTTGTGGCACTCCTGCGGCGAGCTGCCGTACCTCAGCCCACACAGTTCTCCACCGTCGATGATCCAGAAGCGGATCTTGCAGCGCTCGACGAGCGTCGCCGCAACCTGCTCGGACAGCTGCAGGAGTTGCGCGAGGAAATTTCCGATGTGCAGCGGCTCAGCCGCGAAGCGGGCGAATTCGAAGTTGAAGCACGAGAGCAGGAGGCACGTCTGTCGTCGATTGGCTTAGTGTCAGGCGACGGAGAAGGGGACGGCCATATCTGCCCGCTTTGTGACAGCCAACTCGACATCCCTGTTCCATCCGTCGAAGAAATCAGAGTTTCGCTTTCGCAGTTGCAGACCCAGCTGCGCTCGGTTCGTCGGGATGCTCCGCGCTTGCAGGAGCGCCTAGCCATCCTCGAAGGCCGACGCTCTGACCTCTCGGAGCTATTAAGAACAGTTCAAGCCGATATGGGCAAGCGGATCGAGGACAACGAACGGCTTCGAATTGAACAGCACCAGTTTGCCGAGCAGGCGCGAGTGGCGGGCCGGATCGCCTACTATCTTGAGAACACGGCGGCTGCCGCGTCTGACAGTGAGCTGCCTCGCAAGATCGCGCAACTCCGCGCTGAAATTGAGGAACTGCAACGCACGATAGACGATGATGCGGCGCAGGAGCGACTACTGACCGCCCTAAATCTAGTCGGGCGCGACCTCACCAAACTTGCTTCAGAGCTGGGGCTTGAGCACGGGGAGAACCCGCTGCGACTGGACCTCAAGCATCTGACAGTAGTTGCTGATACTGACGATGGTCCATTGGCACTTTCACAAATGGGGAGCGGCGAGAACTGGGTAGGTTATCACGTGGCCGCTCATCTCAGTTTGCACAGCCTGTTCCGTCGCAAGCACAGACCGGTCCCGGCATTCCTTATACTTGACCAGCCATCCCAGGCGCACTACCCACCAGAACGCGATCAAGAAGGCAAGATCGACGGCCTTGCGGACGAAGATCAAGCAGCTGTGCACAAACTTTATCAGCTTCTTTACCGCTACAGCACGGAAATTCCCCAGATGCAGGTGATCGTTACAGACCATGTCGAGCTTCTGGAAGATTGGTTCCGAGGGGCGATTATAGAGCGATGGAGGGACGGTATTGCGCTTGTGCCTGCCGACTGGGTGCGCTCAGCAGGAGACTGAATTAGGGCTGTTCTACCTGACGTCTCTCCATAGCGTTGAGTGGTAGATTGGTCTTCTCGCCTGGAAATCTAGATCTGCGAGGCGCTCAAGACTACAAAGTTGGTTAGTTCGATTGTCATTCGTCCTGAGCCTCCACCAACTGCGCCTCGTACTGTGCCCGCGTCAGCTCGTAGCGCTTGCCGGTCAGTACGTCCTTCTTCATTCGCGGAGTCAGGTGGCTGTAGTGCTTTTCGATCATGCCCACCGAAGTGCCCATCTGCTTGGCCAGCGTGTGGATGTCGATGCCGTCCTTGACCAGCGCGAACGTGGCATAGGTGTGCCGGAGACTGTAGAGCGTGCGGTCCTGGCCACTCTTGGGGCATTTGAGCAGGTTGGCATCCTTTAGGAACGCCTTGAAGGTTTGCCGTAAGTTAAGGCTCACTGTCCCATCGGGCAGACAGAACACGGGCAGGTCCAGCTTCCGCTTCAGCATCTGCTCGAATGGAATGTCCTTGATCGCATCTGTCCTAGAGTGAATGCGCTGCAGATACTTGATCGTGCCAGCCCTGCCGATGGCGTCGTGCGGCACAGTCTTCCCGTGCAAGTGCAGCTCGACGTACTGCAGGCCTTTCTCTGTGAACACATGCACGTGCCGCCAGCGGAGGTTCTGCGCCTCTGTGCCGTGCCGCATGCCGGTGTTGGCAAGGATCAGCACATAGTCGCGAAGCAGGTAGCGCATGTCGCGTGACTTGCCTGCCTTGCCCGCTTCGATCCAGGACGGAAACTTGCGGATCATGATGCGGTAGTCTTCGACACTGAAGTCCGGCCTGCGACCGCCTGCGCTGCCATTGTTAGCCAGCAGTGGCACCTTGCCTGATGTGAGATAGCCGCGTGACACAGCTTCCGCGAACACACGGTTCATGGCCGAGTTGTGGGTGTTCAGTGTGGATGCTTTGGGGTCTCGCCCGATCTTCTTGGCCCGCCAGTCGTTGAACTCGCGGATCATGTCGGTGTCGACGCTGGTGATGTAGGTCTTGCCGAAGAACGGGATAAAGTACGCGTTTATAGCTTGGATGTAGTCTTTGTAGACCTTGCGGCCTGCTCCCGCGTCCAGCTGCCGCTGCATGTCCCTGATCGCAAGGTTCGCGACGTCCTCAAACCGCTTGGTCACTACCGGCAAGTCATGCTTTTCGCGGAACTTGTAGTCGAGGTACTGATCATGGGCGACACGCTTGGCGTCCGTAAGATCACGCTGCCCTGTGCTGACCCTCACCCAGCGCCCGCCGATCTGGAAGGTTGCCTGCCAGCGCTTGGTTTTGGAGCGCTTGTAGACCTTGACGGCCCCGTCCATCAGCACATGCGTGTCGTCGTTTAGTTTGGCCAATCTGTGCGCTCCAGTTGATCACACAGTAAGTTCGTGCGTTCGCCTTGTCAGTCGGAAAGCTGTGGGCGCAACAAAATTGCTTCGTGCATACTCCTTGCCGTGTCAGTCCAGTTCAAGAGCTGGACTTGTTTTGTTGCGGCTGCAGCTGGGGCGCTCTAAGGTCGCTACATACGTCTTATAGCTCTGGGCTTTATGGCTTTTCTGAACTTCCTGAGGTCGAAGGCCGAAGATAAGCGGCCCCTGCTCGAGCAGTGTTTGTCGGTTGATCTCGAAGTCAACCCAAAGACCGCCGAGATCTTCGACATGGCTGCGGTGCGGTTTGGTAACGGGCCCGCAATTGTGGCCTCCAAAGGCCAGATCAAGCAAGGGCTCGACCAACTCGAAAAAGCGCTTGAGAAGACGCCGCATGTGATCGGCCACAATATTCTGCGCCATGATATCGAGCATCTTCTGGCCAAGCGCCCACGGCTCGCCGCCAGAATGGCCGCACCCATCGACACGCTCTGGCTCAATCCGCTCGCCTTTCCTCGTAACCCTTACCACCACCTTGTGAAGCACTATCAGGATGGACGTTTGCAGGCGGGGCATTTGAACGACCCCGAGCGTGATGCCCGTTTGGTTTTTGAGGTTCTAGAGAACCAGATCAATGCGCTGGTCGAGGTCGAGACACAGTCGCCCGAAACCCTACTGGCCTATCACTTCCTTGCAACGCGCATGGATCGCG
The DNA here is from genome assembly GCA_943368305.1 of Erythrobacter sanguineus. GTDB lineage: Bacteria > Pseudomonadota > Alphaproteobacteria > Rhodobacterales > Rhodobacteraceae > Fuscibacter. The sequence goes on along the minus strand of CALRKX020000006.1, from coordinate 9,066 downwards.
CATCAGGCTTTGACGCCGTCTTCAAACATATCCGCAAATCGCCAGTTCCGGATCGAGCCGTTGCGCTGTCTGCAATCAAATCGTTGCTGGCTGGCAAGGCGTGCGGCGCGCAGATTGGGACGGTCATTGATAGCCTGTCAAACCCGAAAATGGGCTGGCCGATGGCCTATGCGCTTGCCTGGGTCTCTGTAGCGGGCGGGGAGTCGGTGATGCCGCCTTGGGTGCGGGCCAGCTTTCCTCAGGCCGCCCTCATCGTGCGTGAACTTCGCGACACCAACTGCGGCGAAAGCGCATGCGACTGGTGCGCCAAGATGAACAACCCCATCAGCTCGCTCCAGAAGTGGTTTGGTTTCGCCGGTTTCCGGTCCCAGCCGTCGCATACCGACGGGAGGCCTCTGCAAGAAGTCATCGTTGCTGAAGCCATGCGACACGCCAACGTTCTTGGCATCCTTCCCACTGGCACCGGGAAGTCTGTTTGCTACCAGGTGCCCGCACTCAGCCTATACGAAAAGACCGGTGCCCTGACAGTGGTCATTTCACCGCTGGTGGCACTTATGGCCGATCAAGTGCAAGGTATGGAGCGCGCTGGGATTTCGTCTGCAGTGACAATTAACGGTATGCTCTCGATGCCCGAACGTCAGGATGCCCTTGACCGGGTGCGGTTGGGCCAGGCGGCGATACTGCTAATATCCCCCGAGCAATTGCGCAGCGTCTCAATCCGTTCGGTCTTAGCACAGCGCGAAGTGGGGCTTTGGGTGTTGGACGAGGCACATTGCGTCTCGAAGTGGGGACACGACTTCCGGCCTGACTACCGCTATATCTCTCGCTTCATTCGCGAATTCTCAGGCGACGCAAACGCTGCGCCTGTGTTGTGCTTGACGGCCACAGCCAAGCCTGAGGTGGTCGGTGACATAACAGAGCATTTCCGGGAGCGTCTTGGCGTCGAACTGGGATTGTTCGACGGCGGTGCCACCCGCACCAACCTTACGTTCACGGTGCTGGCGACGGGCAAGGAAAGCAAACTCGGCGATATCTTGGCCGCAATCTCAGAGCGCCTGCCTGCAGATAGATCGGGGGCTGTGATCTACTGTGCGACCCGGAAGGAAACTGAACGCGTCGCCACCTTCCTGAAAAGCCAAGGGGTTGCGGCCGAACATTTTCATGCTGGTCTGACGGCCGAAGAGAAGCGGACGGTTCAAGAGCGCTTTCGTGTAGGCGACCTTCGAGTGATCGCAGCAACAAACGCCTTCGGTATGGGTATCGACAAACCCGATATCCGTCTCGTCGTCCATGCCGATATCCCGGGATCACTGGAGAACTACTTGCAAGAGGCGGGTCGGGCTGGTCGTGACCGTGCCCCTGCGGAATGCGTACTGCTCTACCATACTGACGATGTTGAGCGGCAGTTCACGCTTACTGCGCGCTCGCGACTCCAACGCCACGAAATCGGGGCTATCCTGAAGGCCCTGCGTCGTATCGACGAGCACACCCGCAACAGCGGCAAGGTCGTCGCAACGGCCGGCGAAATCGTGCGCGAAGAAAAGGAGCGAGAGTTCGTCCGCGACAGCGCCACCGATGATACGCGCGTCAAGACAGCTGTCTCCTGGCTTGAAGAGGCGGCGCTAGTCTCTCGCGAAGAAAACCGGGTGCAGGTCTTTCCGTCCTCACTTCTGGTGCGCACGCTTGAGGAAGCCAAGGCTCGCCTGAACGGGGCAGAGATAACTCAGGCGCGCCGTGATCAGCTCTTGGCCATTGTGGAACACGTAATGAATACGCCCGCAGATCAGGGCATTTCCACGGACGAGCTGACAGGGATCAGCGGGCTTTCGCACCAAGCGCTGACCAAGGCGATGGCTGACCTCGAGACCCTAGGTATCGCGCGTAATGACATTGCCATCACCGTCGCTGTGCACATCGGGGTCGAGAACCAATCGCGCCAACGCCTGGTTCGGGCGGTGCGATTGGAAAAGTCCCTTATTGCGCGGATGCGTGAGTTAGCACCCGAGGCGGATATCGGCGACCGCGCACAGCTTGACCTTGCAGCGGCCTGCCAAATCTTGCGTGGCGAAGGGCACGAAGACGCGAGCCCGCACATTCTTGACCGCCTCTTGCGAAGCATTGAGCGGGACGGGCGCGACAGTGACGGCGGACGTGGCAACATTCGCCTGCGCAAATTGTCGAACAAGACATTAGAGGTAGTCTTACAGCGTTCCTGGCGGATCGTGGACCAGACGGCCTCCGTTCGCTGGATGGCAGCCGAGAAGCTACTTGAGTTCCTGATAGGCAAGGCACCCGCAGGTGCGCGCGGCAAGGATGTCCAAGTCGAAACGACTGTTGGAGACCTGCTGGGGGTGCTGACCGGGGACGCGCTCGTCAAGTCGTCGGGCGTTAAGGACATGACCAAGCTTATGGAGCGCGCACTCTTGTGGCTGCACGAGCAACAAGTGATGACACTAGGCAAAGGTCTAACCGTCTTCCGCTCTGCAATGACGATCTACCTGAAGCCTGGCCATGCAGGTTTCACCAAGAAAGACTTCCTGCCGCTTGACGAGCACTATCGGGAGCAGACACTTCAAACCCATGTAATGGCGGCCTATGCCGAGAGAGGTTTGGAGCAAATCGATGAGGCGGTTCGCCTCGCTGAAGATTACTTCACACTAGATCAGGACCGTTTCCTGCAGCGCTGGATGCCTGGCCGCATTGTCGAAATTCGCCGCCAGACCACCGGGAAGGCTTGGAAGCAGATCGTCGATGACCTGAGCAATCCGGTCCAGCAGGAGATCGTCGCGGACGACCGCGAAGAGACGAACGTACTGGTGTTGGCCGGACCGGGTTCCGGAAAGACACGGGTATTAGTGCATCGTATCGCTTACTTGCTGCGTGTGAAACGCGAGGACCCGCACGGAATCCTTGTGCTGACCTACAATCGCCATGCTGCAGCTGAAATCCGCGCTCGTCTGCGCAACTTGGTTGGTGAGGATGCTGCTCGCGTGACGGTGTCGACGTGTCACGCACTCGCCATGCGAATTGTGGGAGCAAGCTTTGCGGGCGACACCACCGAAAAGCGGGACTTTGACGGGATCATCACCGAGGCAGTGCGCCAGATCAATGGCGAGGGGTTGAGCCGATCAGAAGCTGAGGCACAGCGCGAGGCGCTTATTCAGGGATACCGCTGGATACTCGTCGACGAATATCAAGACATCGGCCCCGAGGAATACTCGCTGATTGCCGCTGTAGCCGGGCGGTCGCTTGAAGACCCTGATCAGCGCCTGAGCCTCTTCGCCGTGGGTGATGACGACCAGAATATCTATGCCTTCGCCGGTGCATCGATTTCGTTCATCCGCCAGTTCGAGGAAGACTATAGAGCAAAACCTAAGTTCCTGACCGAGAACTACCGCTCAACTCGCTACATCATAGACGCCGCCAACCAGGTCATCGAACCTGCTCGCGGTCGTTTGAAGTCCGGACAAGCAATCACTGTGGACAAGATGCGCAGCCTAGACCCGGGCGGCGGCGTAATGTCGGGCTATGATCCAGTCGGCAAGGGCCGGGTTCAGTTCCTTGATGTGGCAACCGATGATGTGGCGCAAGCAATGGCGGCTGTGGATGAACTGGTGCGGATATCGCGGCTCGACCCCAGCTTCAGTTGGGCACGCACAGCAATTATCTCCCGCGATTGGCGACGGCTGGGCCCTGTACGTGCTTATGCGGAAAAGCTTGGACTACCCGTCGAAATGGCCAACGAAAAGCTCCCAAGCGTCTGGCGCTTGCGGGAAATGCAGCGTCTCGTAACAGGCTTGCGCAAACGTCAGACAGAGATGTTCACCATTCAGAACCTGCTCGACGTGCTGAATGAACAGCCGCCGAATCGCTGGGTCGACCTGATTGCAGAAGGCATCGCGGACCTTGCGCGGGAGCTTGGCAAGAAATCTATTCCGGTGCCCGATGCTATCGAGTGGCTAGCAGAATGGGCCCGAGACGTCCGTGGCGGGCAAAGGGGACTGCTTCTGCTAACAGCGCACCGCTCCAAGGGGTTGGAATTTGACCACGTTGTAATCTTGAACGGTGGTTGGAATGCCTTGTCGCAGGGTGAGGACGGCGAAGCTCCGCGCCGCTTGTTCTATGTCGCCATGACGCGCGCTCGCCGCAGCCTTGCCGTTGTAACAAGCGGAGAACATGCCTTTGTACGAGCGGACAGCGACAGTGAGGTTTTGCGTAAGGTAGAAATGCCTCGTCGGATCGATCTGCCGGAACCTGACCAGTATCAGGTGCCCGATCAGACTTCCGTTGACCTTTCCTATGCCGGTCGTCTGCCCAGTACGAACCAGACACATTCTGCTATCGCTGCGGCGAAGGTCGACGATCCGGTGATGCTTGAGCTGCGAGACGGGAAATGGATGGTCCTTGACCGCGACCATCGAATACTTGGCCGGATGGCTGGAAGCTGGGCGCCACCCGAAGGAACCACATTGGTATCTGGTAAGGTTGGCGCAATCGTCCGCTGGCGCAAATCCGACAACGAAGAGCGCTACCAGACGTACATCAAGCATGAGGAATGGGAGACGGTCCTGCCTGAACTGATTTTCCGCACGACCGCACGCAGCTGACACCCACCTCCGCTGATGGCAACCTGCGCTGGCTGCGCGGAGAGACCTGCCACATTCAGGCCACGCGTTGCATGCTACACCCTACGACAGGTGCTCCAATGTCTTCCTCTCTGTCGTCGGGCTCGCAGCTACCGTAATGTTCTGGCTCTGGAACGAGAACGAGACCTCACCGTAAACTCTAACCGGGAACAAACGTAAACAATGAAGTTAATTCGCTTGCTTACCAAGCTTAATACTTTGATTTTAGTTTGTTTTTCTGTGGCAGCGCACGCTGCCCAGTTCGACATGGTTGATGGTCCAGTCCCGGGTCAGAAAATGATCATGATCCGCGGAGAGATTGTGAAGGGTGATGATTTCAAGTTCTTCGAACTCTCCAAGCAAGCGGAGCGGGCCAGCGTCTTCTTGGAGTCCCCCGGTGGTGATGTTGAAACAGGTCTTTCGATCGGCTCTGAGATCGCTATCCGTGGCTTCACAACACTCGTTCTTGATGGCCCTGGGTGCCACTCCATCTGCGCGGTTATGTGGGTATCTGGGGTTCGCCGATATATGTCGCCAGACGCAGATATCAGTGTGCATGCCGCCTACAACCTGGTGAACAGCTCAGACGGAACAGTCGTAGCTGGGGCCTCGGGTGTCGGGAATGCCACTATCGGCGCTTACCTCAACGAAGTTGGGCTCAGCAGACGAGCTATCGAATACTTTACGACAGCAAATCCCGACGAACCCTTGCTTCCAATAACACCTGAGATAGCACAGGCGCTAGATATAGACGTCTTCATCCAAGACGCAGCTCAGACTTCAACACCTGCTGATCGTCCTACCCCGCGTCGCATTGCGCGGCAGATGACAGAGTACATGGCTCTGTCGTACACTTGCTCCGAGCTTCTGAATGTTGATCCCGAGTTCCTGCGCTCTCGTGGCGAAGCTACCCTGAAGTCAGGCCATGAGATGTTCGGCGGTGAGATATTCGTTCCCCTTCTTGGGGAATACGTGGATATGACGAAATCCCAGATCGCTGAGCAGGGTGCAGTTCGCTGGTGTATCCAAGCCGAAGCGAACCTGAGAGCTGATGGTCTAGAAACAGGTGTCACGGGTCCCAGCTTTGACTGCGCTCTTGCGGCGTCGCCGACCGAACAAGCCTTGTGTGCATCAAACAGCCTTTGGACGTTGGATCGTGTGATGGCGAACGTCTACTTTCACTACAAGGGAGCTTCGGCGGGACAAGAAGCGCAGGAGTTCCTGAATACACAAAGAAGCTGGTTGAAGCGGCGAGACGAGTGTGGGGACGATATTGCCTGCCTGAGCGAGAGATATTCATCACGCCTTTTCGACTTCGGGTACTGATAAGGGCTTACACGGCAAGAGTTCGTTCGCTGTGAACCATTCAGCGCATATGAAGAAGCTGTGTCCCAACACATTGATTCCAAACACTGTGTTGACCACAGTTGATTCCAAGCCAAGCCCGCAGCGTCAACGCACGAAAAACTGTGCGATGAGTGTGCGACGCACAAACTAGAAACTGTGCGATGCTTAGTGCGCTGGTTTTGTTGGATTAAATGGTGCCCAGAGCCGGAATCGAACCAGCGACACGCGGATTTTCAATCCGCTGCTCTACCAACTGAGCTATCTGGGCACCCTTGTGAAAGGCACTGCCTTTCGGGTGGGCGGGTGATACGTCAGGCGGGCGGGGCTGTCCAGAGGGTTTTGGCGTTTTTTTCGCGTGGGTTACTGGCGAAATTATTGCGGTCGAGGAGGAGCGGGGGCAGGAGCGTCATTTTCCTCGGCCTCGTCCTCGGCGGGCAGAGCGTAGCCGCCGGTCAGCCAGCGGCCAAGGTCCACATCGGCGCAGCGGCGGCTGCAAAAAGGGCGGTATTTGGCATCAACCGCCTTGCCGCAGATCGGGCAGCTCATGCCAGCAGCTCACTCAGGGGCAGGCGGTCGCGGCGGCGGGTCATCTCGAACAGGCCAAGATTGGTCCAGCCCGCCAGGTTCACATCGGCCCCTTCGGTCTTGAAAGACGCCTTCAGCACCTGATCAAGAATTGCGCGGTCCTTTTTCGGCAGGGGCGCGAAATCCACCACGATCTGGCCACCAAGGCCGCGCAGCCGCAACTGGCGCGGCAAATCCCGGGCGGCGGCGATATTGGCCTTGAGGGCTGCGGCCGGCGAGGTGTCGGGCCCGGTGTTCACGTCAATCGCCACCAGCGCGCGCGTCGGTTCGATCATCAGGTGGCCACCGGCGGGCAAGGGCACGCGCGGGCGGGCCAGATCGGCGATCAGTTCGGCAACGCCGTGGTGGGCAAAGCCACCGGGGGCGCTAACCACCTCATCGGGGGCCGGTTCCAGCCAGTCGCGCAGCGCAAGATCATGCGCGCCGGGGCCGTCGAACAGCAGTTCGGGGTCGCCCGCAACATCGGCAAGAACGGCTTCGGCCAGCGCGCGCATCTGCGCCAGATCCTCGGCCACCTCGTCCAGATCAGCCTCGGCGCAGGCAGAGCGCAGAATAAGGCCCAGTGTCTCATCGGCGCCGGCCATGCCCGCCCCGGCAAGGGCATCCAGATCGGCGCGCAGATCCTCATCATGTATCCGGCGCGAGATGTTCAGGCCGGGTGCGCCCGGCGTCAGAATGGCAAAGCGGCCCTTGAACAGCAGGCGCGCGGTGACAGGAATTGCCTTGCCCGGCTCGGCCGGGCCGGTCACCTGCACCAGCAGGCGCTGGCCGGGGGCAATGCCGGAAATCTGGCGCAGAAAGCCCGAGGCCCCGTTCGGCAGTTTGACGAAAATGCCGCCCTGACCCTTCATCGGACGGTCGGCGACGGCGCGGTAGATCGCACCCGGCAGCGCCTCATCGCCCTTGGGGTCGATGGCCAGCTCTTCAAGCTGTCCGTCCACCACAAGCGCGGCAGCGTCGCGCCCATCAAAGCTATCCAGCATGACGACACGGCCCTTCATGCTTGCCTCCAGACCGGCCAGCCCGCGTCAGCAAGCAGGGCCGCGGTTTCGGCCAGGGGAAGGCCGACGATGCCGGTGAAACTGCCGGAAATCCAAGGGATGAAGGCGCCCGCTGCCCCCTGAATCGCATAGGCTCCGGCTTTGCCCTGCCATTCGCCGCCCTGAAGATAGGCGTTCAGTTCAATATCGGACAGGCGCTTCATCTTGACCGCGCTGAGGCTTTCGCGGGTCCAGATACGGTCGCCACGGCGCAGGGCGATGGCGGTGATCACCTGATGCCGGCGCCCGCCAAGGGCCGTCAGGAATTCTGCCGCCTCGCCCGCATCGCGCGGCTTGCCCAGAATGCGGCGACCAAGGGCCACGGTGGTATCGGCGCACAGCACCAGATCATCCACGCCTGCCACGACGGCCGCCGCCTTTTCGCGCGCCAGCCGCGCGCAATAGGGACGGGGCAGCTCGCCCTTTTTCGGCTCTTCGTCGATGTCGGGGGGCAGGATGGCGTCGGGCGTGATGCCCAGTTGCGACAGAAGCTCCTTCCGCCGCGGACTGCCTGATCCCAGAATGAACCTCAATTTACTTGAAGCGATAGTTGATGCGGCCTTTCGACAGGTCATAGGGGGTCATTTCGACCTGCACCTTGTCGCCTGCCAGAACGCGGATGCGGTTCTTGCGCATCTTGCCAGCCATCGTCGCAATCAGTTCATGGCCATTTTCGAGTTCAACCTTGAATGTCGCATTGGGCAGAAGTTCCTTGACGACACCGGGGAATTCGAGGGTTTCTTCCTTGGCCATGGTCTCTCCAAAAAGGGTATGGCCCGCGCGGGTGGCGGGTTTGTGGCGGGCATATGCGCCTGTTTCATGGGATTTTCAAGCGGAGTCTTGGTTGGCAACCGGCAAGGCCGGGGGTTTCACACCCCCCGGACCCCCATGGAGTATTTCCAAAGATGCAAGGGCAAGGTGCCTTGTTGTCGATTGCACCTTTCAAAATACTGCCGCCGGGGGCAGCAACGGCAGGTCACGGGCGCAGGATCATCACATCCAGCGCCGCGCGGTCCGCCTGTTCACCCCAATGGGCGTGGTTCAGCACCTGCCCGTTGCGGCGCACTTCGCGCACCTGTTCCAGTTCGACCGTGGCATAGGCCCAGCCCGGGGCGTTCAGCGGCGTTTCGTCGAAGATGCCGGCGGCCGGAAAGCCACGGTCGGGAGGGGCGTAGATCGCCGCAGAACCGACGTTTTCATCCACCGCTGGGGAAAAGTCGCACAGGCCGACGGTGGGGGCGTGCACGGTGATGCACTGGCCCTCGAGCGCGCGGGCCATCGCGCCGACGCGCACCCGGGTAAAGCCGGCCAGGCTGTCGGTGCAGGAGGGAACGAGGATGATCTCGGCCCCTGCGTCAATCAGGGCGCGGCCCAGCAGGGGAAATTCGCTATCATAACAGATCAGCACGCCGATCTTGCCAAGGGGCGTGTCGAAAAGCTGCAAGGGGCCGCCAGCAACCACATTCCAG
>CALRKX020000005.1:0-17198 GCA_943368305.1 Erythrobacter sanguineus | reverse complement strand
TGAGATGACCGCGCCGCGGGCCTAGGCAAATCGTACACCTGTTTGGAGATGTACGATGAAATTCCTGTTCCCCTTGGCCCTTGCCGCCGCTGCCGCCGCCCTTCCCTCTGCATCCCGATCGGCGACCGAACTGGTCCTGAATGGCGGGTTCGAATATGAAATGGGCGGCTGGTCCTGCGCGCCCGGCAACGGCTGCGCGCTGGACAATTCGGTTGCCCCGCATAGCGGCGTGCTGGGCATGCTGCTGCAAAGCGGTGATGGCACCACCGTGCTTGGCCAAAGCTTTGAAACTGTGGTCGGCGCTGTTTACAGCCTGTCTTTCTGGGTCAGATGGACCGAACCTGGCACCGCCGGAGACGCGGCCTGGTGGTCGGCTGGTGACGTGGCACTTGGCAGCATCACGAACATTTCGGGCGATTTCGCGCAGGTTCTGGCACAGTTCGTCGCCACCTCTGAAACCACCACGCTCAACTTCAATGTTCATACCAACGGCACGGGTGCGCTGGCGCTGGACGATATTTCGGTAACCGAAGGCACCGCCCCCTCGCCCGTACCGCTGCCCGCCTCTGCCGCGCTGCTGGGCCTGGGGCTGACCGGCCTTGCCGCCTTGCGCCGCCGCGACCGGTCGTGATCTAGTGGCCCTGCCCCCGGCGGCAATCAGGCCGCCGGGGGTTTTCGGGTTTCGTGCATGTCTCTTCGCGCCTTTCTGATCCTTTTCGCCGGGGTTGCCGCCCTGATCGCGGCGGATACCTTTCTGAACCACGGGGCCGCCCTGCTGTTCCTGCTGCGGAAACTGGCCGATTTCGTGGAATATCTGTCCTTCTGGCGCTGAACTGTGCAAACTGGCGTTGATCGTCACGGTATTTTCGTGATGTTAGCGCTAGCAATCAGCCCGCGCGAGTCGCGCCGGGGCATCAGGAGGGTCCAATGGCAGTCAAGGTGGCAATCAACGGATTTGGCCGTATCGGTCGCAATGTCCTGCGCGGCATCATCGAGTCGGGCCGCACCGACATTGAGGTGGTCGCGATCAACGATCTGGGGCCAGTCGAAACCAACGCGCATCTTCTGCGCTTTGACTCGGTTCATGGCCGCTTTCCGGGTCAGGTGACCACAGGTCCCGACTGGATCGACGCCGGCCGTGGCCCGATCCGCGTAACCGCCCTGAAGAACCCGGCCGAACTGCCGTGGAGCGATGTGGATGTGGTGATGGAATGCACCGGCATTTTCACCAGCAAGGAAAAATGCCTGCCGCATCTGGAAAACGGCTCGAAGCGGGTGCTGATCTCGGCCCCCGGTGACGGTGCCGACAAGACCATCGTCTATGGTGTGAACCATGACACGCTGACCGCCGCCGATCTGGTCGTTTCCAACGCCTCTTGCACCACCAACTGCCTGTCGCCGGTGGCCAAGGTGCTGCACGATGTCATCGGCATCGAAAAAGGCATGATGACCACGATTCACAGCTATACCGGCGATCAGCCGACGCTGGATACGATGCACAAGGATCTGTATCGCGGTCGGGCCGCCGCGTTGTCGATGATCCCGACCTCGACCGGGGCCGCCAAGGCCGTGGGGCTGGTGCTGCCGGAACTGAAGGGCAAGCTGGACGGCTTTGCCATCCGCGTTCCCACCCCGAACGTCTCGGTCGTGGACCTCAAGTTCTTTGCCAAGCGCGCGACCAGTGTCGAGGAAATCAACGCGGCGATCAAGGCGGCGGCAACCTCTGGCCCGCTGAAGGGCATTCTGGGCTATACCGAGTTCAAGAATGTCAGCAGCGACTTCAACCACGATCCGCATTCCAGCGTTTTCCACATGGATCAGACCAAGGTGATGGACGGCACTTTCTGCTCGATCCTGTCGTGGTATGACAACGAATGGGGCTTTTCCAACCGCATGGCCGACACCGCCGTGGCGATGGGCAAGTTGATCTGATCTGCCCCACATCGGAACAAAGACGGACGCCCACGGGCGTCCGTTTCATTTTTCGCCAGATGTATGCACCATACGCATAACGGAAAGACTGCATCGGCGGTTGTTAGCGCCACCAAACATCCCATATTCTGCACATGCGAAGAAGGTGAGGGCCAATACGGGACCTCCGGTCGTAGAAGAAAAGGATGAACCGATGAAATCGTTTGTTGCCCAGATCCGTGAAGAAGCCACCAAGCGCGCCCTCTATCGTCGCACCCGCGATGAGATCGCCTCGATGACCCGTGCCGAAGCGCTGGACCTTGGCATTTTCCCCGAGGATGCCGCCAAGATCGCGCATCAGGCCGTCTACGGCTGATCGCTTGCAGCTATGGCATGACGTCAGGGGGCCATGCGGCCCCCTTTTGTTTTTGCCTTAGCCCAGGGTCTTTGCGCCGCGCCGGAACCGTGCGGCGTTTTCCTGATAATGCTCGGCCGAGTGCAGCAACCGCTCTTTCGCCGCCGCATCCAACTCTCGCACAACCTTGCCGGGGCTGCCCATCACCAAGGAACCGGGCGGAATGTCCTTTTTCTCGGTGACCAGCGCGCAAGCGCCAACAAGGCTGCCCTCGCCAATCACCGCGCCATTCAGCACCGTCGCCCCCATGCCGATCAGGCTGCCGTCACGGATCGTACACCCGTGCAGCATCGCCTTGTGGCCAATGGTGCAGTTCGCCCCGATGGTCAGCGGAAAACCCATATCGGTGTGCAAGACACTGTTTTCCTGAATGTTCGTGCCCTCGCCAATGATGATCGGCTCATTGTCCCCCCGCAACACCGCGCCATACCAGATGTTCGCGCGCGGGCCGACAAACACCCGACCAATCAGCACGGCGGTGGGTGCGACCCAAGCCGATGGGTCAATCTCTGGGGCGATGCCGTCCAGTTCGATGATCATCTTTGTTCAAACTCCCGGTTCAGGCCACGCACAAAATCTGCCAGCGCAGGCTGGCGGTCGCGGCGCAGGCGCTCTGCCTCAAGAATGGTCGTCAACTGATTGAAAGCCGTATCAATATCGCGATTGACGATGACATAGTCATATTCGGCCCAATGGCTGATTTCCGACTGTGACTTGGCCATCCGTCCCGCGATCACCTCTTCACTGTCCTGTGCCCGGCCCCGCAGGCGGCTTTCCAGTTCGGCAATCGAGGGCGGCAGGACAAAGATAGACACCACATCGCGCCCCAGAACCGAATTGCGAATCTGCTGCCCACCCTGCCAGTCGATGTCAAAAAGGGTGTCACGCCCCTCTTTCATCGCCTGCTCCACCGGGCCACGCGGACTGCCATAAAAGTTGCCGAACACCTCGGCATGTTCCAGCATGTCGCCAGATTTCACCATTGTTTCAAAGTCTTGGCGCGCCTTGAAGTAATACTCGCGTCCATCCTCTTCGCCCGGTCTTGGCGCACGAGTGGTTGCGGAAACCGAAAAGCGCAAGGTGGTGTCCCATGTCATCAGCCGCCGCGCCAAGGTCGATTTTCCTGCGCCAGAGGGCGAAGAGAGAATAAGCAGCAGTCCGCGACGGTGGTGCGATTGGGCCATGGTCATTCCACGTTCTGAACCTGTTCGCGCATCTGATCGATGGTGGTTTTCAGGTCAAGTCCGATGCGCGTCAGGGCCAGCGACTGCGCCTTGGAGCACAAAGTATTCGCCTCGCGCATGAATTCCTGCATCAGAAAATCAAACTTGCGGCCCACCTGTCCCGGCTCTGCCAGCAGGGCGCGGGCGGCCGCCACATGGGCAGCCAGCCGGTCCAGCTCTTCCTGCACGTCGGTCTTGACCGCGATCAGCGCCAGTTCCTGCGCCAGCCGCCCTTCGTCCACCGCATCGGTCGCTGCCAGCACTTTTTGCATTGCGTCGCGCAGGGTCGCCGCCGCCGTGTCGCGACGGGCGGTGGCTTCGGTTACGGCGGCAGCGTGCAGATTTGCGATCTGGTCCAGTTGCCCGGCGATCACGCCATGCAGGGCCGCCCCTTCGGCGGCGCGCATGGCCTGAAACCCGGCCAGCAACCCGGGCAGATCGGCCAGCAGAGTCGCGCGCAAAGGGGCCGTGTCCTGATCGGCCACCGCCTGATCCAGCACGCCGCGCACCGCCAGCACATCCGCCGCTGTCGCCTGCCCCAGCGTGACGCCCGCCGCCATCGCCGCCTGTTCCACCTGTCCCAGCGCCGTCAGAACCTGCGCCAGCACCGGCGTATTGACCCGCAGCCCCTCTGCCCCCTCGGCGGCACCGTCCCGCACCACTTTCAGCGACAGGCTGACATTGCCGCGCTGCAAGGCGCGCGCCAGTTCCCCCCTCAGCGCCAGTTCCAGCCCGTCAATCCAGTCGGGCACCCGCAACCGCAGATCCAGCCCCTTGCCGTTGACCGAGCGGATATCCCAGGCCCAGGAATGGCCCGCGCCCTGCCCCTTGCGGGCGGCAAATCCGGTCATCGAAAGGGTCATGGCATCTCCTTTGGGTGTTTACCATTTGACAAGATTACAGGCGAATTTGCCAAGGCTCAGGTGTATTAAGGAATTGGTAACAAGTATTGCGGCAGGATTAACCATCCACGCCGCAGCAGCGGAGCGGAGCGCGCGATGGACCTGACATTCCTGGGATCGGAACGCAAGGCGATGACCAACAGCTACCCCCTGATCCAACAGGTCCGCGCCTATTGGGAGGCGCTGCGCGACGGCTCGTCCCTGCCCGCGCGCGCGCTGGTTGATCCGCGCGGTTTGTCGGGCGCATTGGAGCATACCTTCCTGCTGGAGAGGATCGCCCCCGGCATGTCCAGATTCCGGCTGGCCGGGATGCATTTTTTCGACCTGATGGGGATGGAGGTCAAGGGAATGCCGCTCTCGGCGCTGATCACCCCGGCCTCTCGTGATCAACTGGCACAAGACACGGACCAGCTTTTCGCGGGCCGCAGCATCCTTGATTTGTGGCTGGAGGCAGAGCGCGGGCTTGGCCTGCCCGCGTTGAAGGGCCGGATGATCCTGCTGCCCGTCACCGGCACCAACGGCCAGCCTGACATGGCGCTGGGATGTCTTGAGACCCACGGCGACATCGGTCGCAAACCGCGCCGCTTCGGCATTGCCCAGATCGTGCAAGAGCCGGTCCGGCAACCGCAGCCAGAGGTCTGTGCGCAGCCGATCCTTGGGCTCGCTGAAAGCCAGGCGCCCTTTGCGTCCGCCCTTGGCCGACCTCATCTGCGGCTGGTTCATTCACGCGACTGACATGAAAAAGGCGGCCCATCAGGACCGCCTTTTTAAATGATTTCAGCTTCTTACAGCGCGACGCGACGCGCACCCTCGCGCTGCGCTTGCAGCTCTTCGGCGACAAGGAAGGCCAGTTCCAGCGACTGGCTGGCGTTCAGTCGCGGATCGCAAGCGGTGTGGTAACGGTCCGACAGATCCTCATCCGAAACGGCGCGCAGGCCGCCGGTGCATTCGGTTACGTCCTGGCCCGTCATCTCGAAATGCACGCCGCCGGGGATCGTGCCCTCGGCCTTGTGGATCGCAAAGAACTCTCGCACCTCACGCAGAACCGAATCGAAGGGACGGGTCTTATACCCCGAAGCCGCCTTGATGGTGTTGCCGTGCATCGGATCGCAGGACCAGACGACATTGGCCCCCTCTTCCTGCACCGCCTTGATCAGACGCGGCAGGTTGTCACCGACCTTGCCCGCACCAAAGCGCGCGATCAGCGTCAGACGCCCCGCTTCATTCGCCGGATTCAGCTTGGCCATCAACACCTTGAGGTCATCTGCCGTGGTGGTCGGGCCGCATTTCAGCCCGATGGGGTTCAGCACCCCCCGACAGAATTCGACATGCGCGCCGTCGGGCTGACGGGTGCGGTCACCGATCCAGATCATGTGGCCGGAACCCGCCACGTTCTGGCCAGTGATGCTGTCCACGCGGCACAGTGCCTCTTCGTATTCCAGCAGCAGCGCTTCGTGGCTGGTGTAGAAATCAACCTGGCTCAGGTTGTGCGAGGTGTCGGAATTGATCCCGGCCGCACTCATGAAATCCAGCGCATCGGAAATGCGATTGGAAATCTCACGATACCGTTCGGCCTTGTCATGTTCGGCAAAGCCGAGGGTCCAGGAGTGGACGCGGTGAATATCGGCAAAACCGCCCGTACTGAACGCGCGCAGCAGGTTCAGCGACGCCGCCGCCTGGGTATAGGCCTGCAACATCCGCGCCGGGTCGGGAATGCGGGCATCGGCGGTGAAATCAAAGCCGTTGATGATGTCGCCGCGATAGCTGGGCAGCTCCACCCCGCCCATCACCTCGGTGCCTGCCGAACGCGGTTTGGCAAACTGACCCGCCATGCGGCCAACCTTGATCACCGGAACCTTGGCACCATAGGTCAGCACAACAGCCATTTGCAGCATCACGCGGAAGGTGTCGCGGATGTTGTCGGCGCTGAATTCGGCAAAGCTCTCGGCGCAATCGCCGCCTTGCAGCAGAAAGGCCTTGCCCTCGGCCGCCAAGGCCAGTTGCTTTTTCAGCTTGCGGGCCTCACCGGCAAAAACCAGCGGGGGATATTTGGCAAGCTGCGCCTCGACAGCATTCAGCGATGCCGCATCCGGATAATCCGGCATCTGCACCCGCGGCTTTGCGCGCCAGTCCGACTTTGCCCAACCCTTGGTCATGGGGGCCTCCCCTACGTTAGCGGTATCGTCGGGGGATATACGGAAATCGGCCCGGAATGCAAAGGGTGATCGAAGAATTTGATCATGCGGGGGCCTTGCGGAACATCAATATTCCTGTTTCCTTGCCATGAATCCGACATTTCAGGTCGCAAGATGCCCACGCCATTGCCTGCCAATGCCATCAAGGCCACCCAGTCGGCCAAAGCTGCCCAGGTGCGCCGCTTTGTGTTCCTGTTGCTCGAACGGTTCACCCTGCTGTCCTTTGCCGGTGCGGTAGAGCCGTTGCGGATTGCCAACCGCGTGTCCGGCAAGCCGCTGTATTCTTGGGTGCTGGCCGGAGAGGCCGGGCCCGGCGGTTATGTCACCTGCTCGAACGGGGCGGGTTTCCGGCTGGACATCGGGCTGGATGAGATTGAGCGCGACGATACCTTGCTGGTTTGCGGCGGAATCGACGTTCAGCGCGCCACCACGCGCGGCGTGCTGAACTGGCTGCGACGCGAGTCGCGGCGCGGTGTGACGGTGGGGGGCCTGTGTACGGGGGCCTATACCGTGGCCAAGGCCGGGCTGCTGGATGGCAAGAAGGCGACGATCCACTGGGAAAACCAGGACGGCTTCATCGAAGAGTTCGAGCATGTCCGCCTGACAAAGTCGGTTTTCGTCATGGACGGAAACCGCTGGTCCACCGCCGGGGGCACTTCGTCGCTGGATCTGATGCTGAAGGTGATCGCGGCGGATCATGGCGAAGACCTCGCCAATACGGTGGCTGACCAGTTGATCTATTCCACCATCCGCACCGATCAGGACACCCAGCGCCTGTCGATTCCCACCCGGATCGGCGTGCGCCACCCCAAACTGTCGCAGGTCATCCAGATGATGGAGGGCAACATCGAAGACCCGATGTCACCTTCGGATCTGGCGGAAGAGGTTGGCATGTCCACCCGGCAGCTGGAACGGCTGTTCCGCCGTTATCTGAACCGCTCGCCCAAGCGCTATTACATGGAGCTGCGGCTGCAAAAAGCCCGCAATCTGCTGATGCAGACCGATATGAGCGTTATCAACGTCGCTCTGGCCTGCGGCTTTGCCAGCCCGTCGCATTTTTCGAAATGCTACCGCAGCCATTACAACACCACACCCTACCGCGAACGCGGCACCCAAGGGCTGCCCGGCGCGGCGGGAATTGGGGTAAGGCTGTCAATCTAGACGGCGGCCTGGTTCAACCAAAGGGCGAAATTCGCCCCGGAATCCTAAGAAAACAAACAAGAAATGATGCCTTGGCACATATGTCGCCAAGGCCTTTCTTTTTCCAAACGGTCAGACTAGGCTTCGCGCAGGGTTACGATCCAACACGGGAGACAACAATGAAAAAACTGCTTCTTGCCTCGGTCGCCATGACGGCGATGTCGGGCGCCGCAATGGCGGAAGATGTGAAACTGGGCGTTCTGATCGGCTTCACCGGCGCAATCGAATCGCTGACCCCGCAGATGGCTGCGGCGGCTGAACTGGCGATGGCCGAAGTGAATGCTTCGGGCAAGGCGGCTAATGGCTGGAACTTTGTTTCGGTGCGCGGCGACACCACCTGCACCGACGCTGCCGTTGCGCAGGCCTCGGCTGAACGTATGGTCACGGCTGATGGCGTCAAAGGCATCATCGGCGGCGACTGCTCGGGCGTGACCCGTGCCGTGCTGCAAAACGTCGCGCGCCCCAATGGCATCGTGATGATTTCGCCTTCGGCAACCTCGCCCGCACTGTCGACCGACGAAGATGACGGGCTGTTCTTCCGCACCGCCCCGTCGGATGCCCGCGAAGGCGAAGTGGTTGCCGACATCCTGCTGGAACATGGCGTCAAGTCGATCGCGCTGACCTATACCAACACCGACTTCGGCAAGGGCCAGTCCGAATTCATCTCGAAGTTCTTCACCGAAAAGGGTGGCAAGGTCACCATCAACGCCAGCCATGACGACGGCAAGGCCGACTATTCGGCCGAAGTCGCGGCACTGGCGGCGGCGGGCGGCGACATCCTGGTTGTGGCGGGCTATCTTGATCAGGGCGGCAAGGGCATCATTCAAGCCTCGCTCGACTCGGGCGCTTTCAGCACCTTCTACCTGCCCGGCGGCATGATCGGCGATTCGCTGCCCCTGGCGATCGGGCCGGCTCTGGACGGGTCTTATGGCGACATCGCCTCGTCCGACGCTGATGGCAACGCCGTGCTGAAGGACATCTCGTCCAAACTGGCAACTCCGTTTGACAGCACCTCGTCCTATGCTTCGGAATCCTATGATGCTGCGGCGCTGATCATGCTGGCAATGCAGGCTGCCGGATCGACCGACCCCAAGGTTTACAAGGACAAGGTGATGGAAATCGCCAATGGTCCGGCCGATGGTTCGGGCGAAAAGATCAACCCCGGCGAGTTGGGCAAGGCGCTGGAGCTGATCGCGGCTGGCAAGCCGATCAACTATGAAGGTGCCACCGGCGTGAACTTTGTCGGCAACGGCGAAGCCGCTGGCCGCTATAAGGAAATCGTCGTCAAGGATGGCAAGAACGAGACCGTGAAGTATCACTAAGCGGGTGCGGAACGTAGAATAAGGCGCGGCCCCGGGTTGACCTCGGGCCGCGCCAATTCATAAAGCCGCCCGCCTTCGGGGCCAGATGCCGAAGGGACAGAGGGGGCAGACAGGGGATAGAATGATCAGGGTCGAAAACCTTCACAGGCATTTCGGCGGCTTTCATGCCGTTGATGGCGCCTCGCTGGAAATTCGCGCGGGGTCGATCACCGGGCTGATCGGGCCGAATGGCGCGGGCAAAACCACGTTGTTCAACGTGATAGCCGGCCGCCTGCCACCCACCTCGGGCAAGGTATTCATGGCGGGCGAAGACATCACCGGCCTGCCGCCGCATGACTTGTTCGGCAAGGGCCTGCTGCGCACCTTTCAGATTGCGCATGAATTCGGCTCGATGACGGTGCGGGAAAACCTGATGATGGTGCCCGCCGCACAATCGGGCGAAAGCCTGCTGACCGCAATTTTCAACCGCAGCCGCGTGCGCGACGAAGAGGCCCGTATCCGCGCCAAGGCCGATGAGGTGCTGGAGTTTCTGACGATCAGCCATCTGGCAGACCAAAAGGCATCGATGATCTCGGGCGGGCAGAAAAAGCTGCTGGAACTGGGCCGCACCATGATGGTCGATGCCAGGATCGTCTTTCTGGACGAGGTGGGCGCAGGCGTGAACCGCACCCTGCTGAACACCATCGGCGATGCCATCGTGCGGCTGAACAAGGAACGCGGTTATACGTTCTGCGTCATCGAGCATGACATGGATTTCATCGCCCGCATCTGCGACCCGGTTATCTGCATGGCCGAGGGCAAGGTTCTGGCCGAGGGCACCGTCGATCAGGTCAAGAATGATGAACGCGTGATCGAGGCCTATCTGGGCACCGGCCTGAAGAACAAGGTCAAGGAGGAAGCCCATGGCTGAGCCCTTCCTGATTGGTGACGGGATGACCGGCGGTTATGGCCCGGTGGACATTCTGCATAACTGCACGATCTCGGTCGAAAAGGGCCAGATCGCAGTGATCGTCGGCCCCAATGGCGCGGGCAAGTCCACCGCAATGAAGGCCGTGTTCGGCATGTTGAACCTGCGCGGCGGTAGCGTAAAGCTGAACGGCGAGGACATCACCCGCCTGTCGCCCCAGGCCCGTGTGCGCAAGGGCATGGGGTTCGTGCCCCAGACCCACAACATCTTTACCTCGATGACGGTCGAGGAAAATCTGGAAATGGGTGCCTTCATCCGCACCGATGACACGATCCGCGACACCATTGAACAGATCTACACCCTGTTCCCGATCCTGAAGCAAAAGCGATATCAGGCGGCGGGCGAATTGTCGGGCGGGCAGCGCCAGCAGGTGGCCGTGGGCCGCGCGCTGATGACACAGCCCTCGGTCCTGATGCTGGATGAACCCACCGCAGGCGTCTCGCCCATCGTGATGGACGAACTTTTCGATCGCATCATCGAAATCGCCCGCACCGGCATTTCAATTCTGATGGTCGAACAGAACGCGCGTCAGGCGTTGGAAATTGCCGACAAGGGCTATGTGCTGGTTCAGGGCGCAAACCGTTTCACCGACACCGGCAAGGCCCTGATGGCCGACCCCGAGGTCCGCCGTTCGTTCCTGGGGGGCTGAGGCATGGATATTCTTAACGCCTTCGTGGCTTTCCTGAACTTCGTCTTCGTCCCGGGCCTTGCCTATGGCAGCCAACTGGCGCTTGGCGCGCTGGGTGTGACGCTGATCTTTGGCATCCTGCGGTTTTCCAACTTTGCCCATGGTGACACCATGGCTTTTGGCACCGCCTTTGTGATCCTGTTCACCTGGTGGTTCCAGTCGATGGGCATTTCCGCCGGCCCCCTTCCCACGGCCCTTTTGGCCCTGCCCTTCGGCATCGTCATAACGGCGGCCTATGTGCTGGCGACGGACCGGGTGGTCTATCGGTTTTATCGGCAGAAAAAGGCCGCCACGATCATTCTGATGATCGCTTCGGCGGGGGTGATGTTCATAACCAACGGCCTTGTCCGCATGATCATCGGCACCGAAGAGCAGAACTTCGGCGACGGCTCGCGCTTTTTGCTAGACCCGAAAACCTTCAAGACCTGGACTGGCCTGGCCGAACCGCTGGCCATCAAGACCACGGCGGCGGTGACGGTTGTGGTCGCCGCGATCTGCGTTGCAGCGTTGTTCTGGTTCCTGCAACGCACCCGCACCGGCAAATCGATGCGCGCCTTTTCCGACAATGAGGATCTGGCGCTGTTGTCCGGCATCAACCCCGACCGGGTGGTGCAGGTGACATGGATCATCGCAGCGGCGCTGGCGGTGATTGCGGGTACGCTTTATGGCCTTGATAAAAGCTACCGCCCCTTCATCTATTTTACCCTGCTGCTGCCGATCTTTGCGGCGGCGGTGGTGGGCGGGCTTGGAAACCCGCTCGGCGCGATTGCGGGCGGCTATATCATCGCCTTTTCCGAGGTGATCTTTACCAACGCCTGGAAGAAGGTTGCGGGCTATCTGCTTCCGGCCGACTGGCTGGGCGACGGGCTGTTGCAGGCCCTGTCCACCGATTACAAATCGGCGGTCAGCTTTTCCATCCTGATCATCGTGCTGATCTTCATGCCGACCGGCATCTTCAAGGGGAAGTGACATGAGCCAATATCGCACCCCGATCCTGTTTGGCGGCGTGGCACTGCTGTTCATCCTGACCGGTGTTCTGCAAAGCTGGAACCTGTCACTTTCAATCCTGACCATGGGCCTGCTCTCGGCCATCATGGCGCTGGGGGTGAACATGCAATGGGGCTATGCCGGGTTGTTTTCGACCGGCATCGTCGGCTCGGTCGCACTCGGCGGGTTGGGCGTTGTTCTGGTCGCGGCCAAGCCGGTGCCAGAGGGGCTGGCCGCCGGTGGCTGGGGCATCGTCGCCGCCCTGGTCTTTGCCGCCGTCGGCATCGTGGCGGCTGTGCTGGCTTGGCCACGGCTGAAACCCGGCCGGATGCGCGCGGTTTTGCTGGTGGTCTATCTGATCGTGCTGTTCTGGGTTTACCGCGCGATCCTTGACCCCGCAGTGTCGGCTGTCGAGGCGAATGATCCGACCCGCGCCGGCAATATCGGCGGACTTGGGTGGAATGCCATCCTCGGCTGGCCGGTCGGCGCGCTGTTTGCCGGGCTGGCCGCCTGGATCATCGGCAAGATCGCTCTGGGCCTGCGCACCGATTATCTGGCCATCGCCACGCTGGGCATCGCCGAAATCGTGCTGATGGTCATGAAAAACGAAGACTGGCTGGCGCGCGGCGTCAAGAACGTCAGCATCGAATCCCGCCCCTGGCCGGTGCCCTACGAGGTTGATTTGCAGACCGCGCCGTGGTTCCTGACAATCGTGCAGGACTGGGGGCTGAACCCGACGACCGCCTCGACCATTCTGGTCAAACTTTTGTATTGCGGGTTGTTCACGCTGGTTCTGCTGGCGCTGATCTGGATGAGCGAACGCGCCCTGCACAGCCCCTGGGGCCGGATGATGCGTGCGATCCGCGACAACGAGGTATCGGCTGCCGCCATGGGTAAGAACGTCACGCGGCGTCATTTGCAGATCTTCATCATCGGCAGTGCCGTGGTCGGTCTGGCGGGCGCAATGATGACCTCGATGGACGGACAGATCAGCCCCGGCTCCTATCAGCCGCTGCGCTATACCTTCCTTATCTGGATCATGGTCATCGTGGGCGGGTCGGGGAACAACTGGGGTTCGGTGCTGGGCGGGCTGCTGATCGGCTGGCTGTATCTGGCGGTAGAGTTCCTGGGGCCGGGCCTTTTGAGTCATGCCGCCTCACTCCTGCCGTTTCCGGTGACCGAGGATGACCTCAAAAACATCTCTGCCCACACAAGATTGATGACGCTGGGCGCGGTGTTGTTGCTGGTCTTGCGCTTTTCGCCGAAAGGGCTTCTGCCAGAGAAATAGGCACCTGCCCGACCGATACGGCAAAGGCCCGCGCAACCGCGCGGGCCTTTGGCTTTCCCGGAATCAATTCGTCACTTACGACATATCTTGTCGCAAAATCGCATGACCGCCCTGCCCCTGCCCCGCAATGTCGCGGCCAAGATTTGCAGGAGTTCCCCCATGAAAACCCATACCCGCGTTCTGGTTATTGGCGGTGGCGTCGTCGGTTGCTCGGTTCTGTATCACCTGACCAAACTCGGCTGGTCGGATGTGATGCTGGTTGAACGGTCAGAGCTGACCTCCGGCTCCACCTGGCACGCGGCAGGCGGCTTTCACACGCTGAACGGCGACACCAACATGGCTGCCCTGCAAGGTTACACCATCCGGCTTTATAAAGAGCTGGAGGCGATTACCGGCATGTCCTGCGGCCTGCATCATGTCGGCGGCATCACACTGGCCGACAATCAGGCCCGGTTTGACCAGTTGAAGGCAGAGCGCGCCAAGCACCGCTATATGGGGCTGGATACCGAGATTCTGGGGCCGGAAGAGATCAACAAGTTCACCGATGGCATGGTGAATCTGGAAGGCATCATCGGCGCGCTGTATGATCCGCTTGATGGCCACCTTGACCCCTCGGGCACGACCCATGCCTATGCCAAGGCCGCGCGGATGGGCGGGGCCGAGATCGTTCTGCACAACCGCGTGTTGGAAACCAACCCCCGCCCCGATGGGTCGTGGGAGGTGGTGACCGAAAAGGGCACCATCATTGCCGAGCATCTGGTGAACGCGGGTGGCCTTTGGGCGCGCGAAATCGGCGCGATGGCTGGGGTTTACCTGCCGCTGCTGCCCATGGCGCACCAGTATCTGGTGACCGACGACATCCCCGAGATCATGGATATCCTGAAATCGGGCCGCGAGTTTCCGCATGTGATGGACCCCGGCGGCGAAAGCTATCTGCGACAGGAAGGCCGCGGCTTGTGCATCGGTTTTTACGAAAAGCCGTGCGAGCCGTGGTCGGTGGACGGCACGCCATGGAATTTCGGCCATGAACTGCTGAACGAGCAATTCGACAAGATCGAAGATTCCGTCAACTTCGCCTACCGCCGCTTTCCTGTGCTGGAACGCACCGGGGTAAAGCGTGTCATCCACGGGCCCTTCACCTTTGCCCCCGATGGCAACCCGCTGATCGGGCCGGTTCCGGGCCTGCGCAACTATTGGTCGGCCTGCGCCGTGATGGCGGGCTTCAGCCAGGGCGGCGGCATGGGTCTGGCGCTGGCGCAATGGATGATCGAGGGCGAGGTTGAACGCGACCCGCGCGGATTTGACGTGTCGCGCTTTGGCAACTGGACCAGCCCCGGCTATACCGTGCCCAAGGTCATCGAAAACTATCAGATGCGCTTCAACGTGTCTTACCCGAACGAAGAACGCCCGGCCGCCCGCCCCTTCCGCACCACCCCGATGTATGAGGTGTTCGACAAGATGAACGCCGTCTGGGGCCAGCAATACGGGTTGGAGGTGGTGAACTATCACGCCCTTCCCGGCCAGCCCCGTTACGAGGAGCCGACCTTCAAACGCTCGAACGCATGGGAGGCGACCAGCCAGGAAGTGCGCGCCGTGCGTGAGGGCGTGGGCATCAACGAATTGCAGAACTTCGGCAAGTATCTGGTCAAGGGCGCAGGTGCGCGGGCCTGGCTGGACCGGATCATGGCCGGCGCGATTCCGAAACCCGGCCGCCTGTCGCTGACCCCGATGCTGGCCCATTCGGGCAAGATCATCGGCGACTTTACCGTCTCTTGCCTGTCCGAGACCGAATTTCAGCTGACCGCCAGCTATGGCGGCCAAGGCTGGCATCAGCGCTGGTTCGAGCAGAACCTTGATGCCGGGGTGACGATTGAAAACGTGTCAGATACCCGCAGCGGCTTCCAGATTGCCGGTCCTGCCGCCCGCGACCTGCTGGCGAAATGCACCCGCAGCGATGTGTCGGGCGCGGCCTTCAAGTTCATGGATGTAAAGCGGATGACCGTGGGCATGGCCAACTGCATCGTGCAGCGCGTCAGCTATACCGCCGATCTGGGATATGAGATTTATTGCGACGCCATGTCGGTGCGCCACCTGTGGGACATTCTGTCGGAAAACGGCAAGGATCTGGGCCTGCGCCCCTTCGGCATGCGCGCGATGATGAGCCTGCGACTGGACAAATGGTTCGGGTCGTGGGGACGAGAGTTCAGCCCCGATTACACCCCCGCCGAAACCGGCCTTGATCGCTTCATCCGCTGGAACAAGGAAAGCGACTGGATCGGCAAGGCCGCCGCGACCGCCGAAAAGGCCAGCGGACCCAAGCGCAAACTGGTCAGCTTTGTCGTCGATGCCAAGGATGCCGATGTGGTGGCGTGGGAGCCGATCTGGCTGAACGGCGCGGTTGTGGGTTTCTGCACCAGTGGCGGCTTCAGCCATTGGACCAACAAGTCCGTTGCCATGGGCTTCCTGCCCGCCGATGCCGTACAAGACGGGCTGGAGTGCGAAATCGAGATCCTGGGCGAACGCCGCAAGGCCACCGTCCACCTCCCCCCCCTGTGGGACGGCGACGGCGCGCGGATGCGGGGCTGATCAAAAAGGGGCCTTCGCGGCCCCCTTTCACATTCCGGCCCAGTCTTTCACATTCCAGCCCAGTCGATCCACTGGCCATGAAACCCGGCGCGCCCCAAAGTGACCCGCCGGTTTCCAGGCCAGAGCCGAAGGGTAATGGCCGCGCCATCCGGCTTTCCGTCCGCCTCCATCCCCAGCCAAGCCAGCGGGGCAGCCTCGGTGGTGGCGGCGCCCATCACGGTCATCGCGCGTTCGATCCGTGCCTTGGACGCTGGCGGGAAATATTGAAAGGCGATGGTGTGGCAAATCAGATGGCATTGCCCCGGACGCAGGTCTGCCAGTTGTGTTTCCAGCCAGTCCGCCGCATCCCCCCGGTCAACTGTGGGCGGATGCCCCGCCGCAACGGCCAATGCCGCGCGCATCCGCGCAAGGCGATCCACCTGATCGGGCCAGACATAGGACAAGAGCCGCAAACCATCGGTTCCCGGCGACAGCGGGTTCAAATCGACACCCCGCGCCGTCACCACACGAACCGGACCCGATGGCAGGGCGCATTCGCCCCGCCAGTCGGGGCGCAAAACCAGATTCGCCTTCGGATTTCCAATGGAAACCCCGCCACTTTCAACACGGTAAAGCGGAAAGTTCAGGTTCAGCCCGGCACTCGCCCCCAGCTCCATGATCACCAGCGGCAAACCCGACCAATGCGCCACCATGGCCGCCCCGGCCAGCAGAACCGCGCTACGGCCCACTTCGTTGGTCTGGGGTGTGTGGTGAACCCAATCGGACAGAAAGCCATCATGTCGGCGCAGCGCCTCTGCGATTGCCGCCAGATCCGGCGTGCCCCCCTGCGGTGGATAGCTGGCCACCAGCCCGGCATCCTGCCCGGTCAGCGCCAGATAGTGCAGCCCCCCGGCAAGGCGCAGTGGTAACGACGCGCCAGAGGGTCCAACATCCCCCTGCCATGCGGCAAAACGCCGGGCCAGCGCGGAATCAGCCGGCAAAACCTCGGGCATCGCCCGCATCAGTCGCGCCATGAAAGGCGACCCCAGATCCTCACAGGCCCGCGCCTGCACAAAGAAAGCCTGCCTCAACGCATCCTGCATGGCGCACCTCTGGACTGATCGTGGCAGAGGACAAGAATAGGTCAATATCAATGACCATTCTGTCACAAAGTGTGAATGTGTCACCCGGATCGGCTAGTCTGCGGGCAAAGGAGACATCATGCCGCCGCATATCCTGATCCTGGCTGCCGGAGCGTCCTCTCGCATGGCGCCGCGCGACAAACTGCTGGAGAAAATCGATGGCCAGCCCCTGATCACGCGCAGCCTGCGGATCGCGCTGGCCACCGGCCTGCCGGTTACAATGGCCCTGCCGCCCGATCGCCCAGACCGCTGGCAGGCGGTCGAGGGTCTGGGCGGTGACCGCATAACCGTGGTGCAGGCCCATGTTGGCATGGCCGAAAGCCTGAAGGCCGGGCTGGCGGCAATACCCGCCGATGCGCCGGTTCTGCTGCTGCTGGCCGATCTGCCCGAACT
>CALRKX020000004.1:0-17660 GCA_943368305.1 Erythrobacter sanguineus | reverse complement strand
GGTGATTGCCTATGACATGAACCCGATGTCGATGTGGCTGATGCGGCGCATGGCCCTGATCGACACCGTGACGCTGGTCAATCTGGTGTCGGAAACCCGCATCATCCCCGAGTTTCTGGGCAAAGACTGCCGCCCCGACCGGATTGCTCCGGCACTGGAGGCGGTTCTGGCCCAGCCCATGACGCAAGCCCATGCGATGGAACTGACGATGAAGCGGCTGGGGCAGGGGGATGAGCCGCCCGGCCTGCGGGCGGCAAAATCGGTCCTGTCGGCGCTGTAACCAAAACCTTCGAAGGTTTTGGTCCTACCGCCCCTTCCAGATCCAGCCACCGCCGAAAATCCGGCTGCTGTCGGGGTCATAGAACACGCAAGCCTGACCGGGGCTGACGCCATCCTCTGGCGTGAACAGTTCCACCTCGGCCTCGGTCGCCGACACAGGCCGGATCACCGCCGGCAAAGCAGGGCGGGTGGACCGCACCTTCACATTAACATGCCATTCGGCGCGGCTGGTCAGCGGCGCATCGCCCAGCCAGTTGATCTCGCGCACCGGCACCAGCCGGGTGGACAGCGCCTCTTTCGGCCCCACCACCACCTGCCGCGTCGCCGGGTCCAGCTTGACGACATAGATCGGCTCTTCCAGCCCGCCGATGCCAAGGCCCTTGCGCTGCCCGATCGTGTAATGGATCACGCCGCGATGCTGGCCCAGCACATTGCCTGCAAGGTCAACGATGTCACCCGGATCGGCCGCCTCTGGCCGCAGCTTTTCGATCACCGCCGCATAGTTGCCATTCGGCACAAAGCAGATGTCCTGGCTGTCGGGCTTGTCGGCGACCGGCAGGCCGTATTTCGCGGCCAGCGCCCGGGTTTCGGCCTTGGACCCCAGATGTCCCAAGGGAAAGCGCAGGTAGTCCAGTTGCTCGGGCGTGGTCGAAAACAGGAAATAGCTTTGGTCACGTCGCAGGTCGGCGGCGGAATGCAGCTCTGCCCCGGCATCGCCCATCTTGCGCTGGATGTAATGTCCGGTCGCCATGCAATCGGCGTTCAGATCCTTGGCGGTGGCCAGAAGATCCTTGAACTTCACCCGCTCGTTGCATCGGATGCAGGGCACCGGGGTCGCGCCTGCCAGATAGGCGTCAGCGAATTCCTCGATCACCGCCTCACGAAAGGTGTTTTCGTAATCCAGCACATAATGTGGAAAGCCCATGGTTTCGGCCACGCGTCGCGCATCGTGAATGTCACGCCCCGCGCAGCAGGCGCCCTTTTTCGCCAGCGCGGCGCCGTGATCGTAAAGCTGCAAGGTGACGCCCACCACGTCATAGCCCTCTTCGGCCAGCATCGCGGCCACGACCGAGGAATCGACACCGCCCGACATGGCCACGACCACCCGCGTATCGGCGGGGGCCTTGGGCAGCCCAAGCGAATTGAGTTTGACATCCAGCATTTGGGGAACCTTTGGTTTCGCCTGAAATATAGGAAAATCCGAACTACTCTCAACCCCCCGGCTTCACCCTTGCTTAAGGACGTTGCGCCAGCATCCCCGAACGGAAAGGGGAGTGCCATGTATCTCAAACGTGTTGACGGCCCGCGACAGGTGACCCTGCCCGACGGCAGCATCCTGACCCGCGCCGACCTGCCGCCGCCGCAAACCACCCGCTGGGTCGCCAGCCGCAAGGCGGTGGTGGTTCGGGCGGTGGTCTACGGCTTGCTGTCGGAAAGCGAAGCCATTGAACGCTATCAACTTTCGCAAGAAGAATTTGCATTGTGGCGTCAGGCTGTCGAGAAATTCGGTGAAAAGGGCCTGCGGGTGACCAGCTTGCAGAAATATCGACAACTTTAGATTGTTTTCTGCTTTCGTTCTGACAGAGTAACCGCTGATTAACCATTGACCCTCAAAGTTAACGACAGCGGTTCTCTGACGGAGCTTTTGATAATGCGAATCCTGCTGGTTGAGGATGATCCTACAACGTCGCGCAGCATCGAATTGATGCTGACGCATGCCAATCTGAACGTCTATTGCACCGATATGGGCGAAGACGGAATCGATCTGGCCAAGCTTTATGATTACGATCTGATTCTTCTGGATCTTAATCTTCCCGATATGTCCGGGCATGAGGTGTTGCGCCAGTTGCGGCTGGCCAAGGTGGAAACGCCGATCCTGATCCTGTCAGGGATGGATGATACAGAAAGCAAAATCAAGGGCTTCGGGTTCGGAGCAGATGATTACCTGACCAAACCCTTTCATCGGGAAGAACTGGTGGCCCGCATTCATGCCATCGTGCGCCGGTCAAAAGGCCACAGCCAGTCAATGATCCGTACCGGCAGCGTGAATGTAAATCTTGATGCCAAGACGGTTGATGTGGACAGCAAACCTGTCCATCTGACCGGCAAGGAATATCAGATGCTGGAACTCTTGTCCTTGCGCAAGGGAACGACGCTGACGAAGGAAATGTTTCTTAACCACCTTTATGGCGGCATGGATGAACCGGAATTGAAAATCATCGATGTCTTCATCTGCAAATTGCGCAAAAAGCTGGCAGAGGCGACAGGCGGGCAGAATTTTATCGAGACAGTCTGGGGCAGGGGGTATGTGTTGCGCGACCCGGTGCCGGTGCAAAGCCGCATCGCCGCCTCTGCCTGATCCGCTTGCCCTTGCCGCCCGTGCCCCCTAGGTTCGGGGGAAAACCGGGAGGGGGCGATGCCCGACAAATCCGTCGAGTCCTTGACCGAGGCCGAGGCGCGCGCAGACCTCGCGCGTCTGGCCGGTCTGATCACCGAGGCGAATCGGGCCTATCACATGCTGGATGCGCCCGAACTTTCGGACGCAGAATATGACGCGCTCAAACGGCGCAATGCGGCCATCGAGGCGCGGTTTCCGCATCTGAAGCGTGGCGATTCGCCCAGCGATCAGGTGGGGGCCGCGCTGGCTGATGGTTTTGGCAAGATCGCGCATTCGGTGCCGATGCTGTCGCTGGAAAATGCGTTTGAAGACAGGGACGTGACGGATTTCGATGACCGTGTGCGGCGCTATCTGGGCCACGGTGGCGCGCTGCTTTACACGGCGGAACCCAAGATCGACGGGCTGTCCCTGTCTCTGCGCTATGAAGGTGGCGTTCTGGTGCAGGCCGCGACGCGCGGTGATGGCGAGGTGGGCGAGAATGTCACCGACAACGCCCGCACTATCGCCGATATTCCGCAAGCGCTGGCCGGCGCGCCCGAAGTGCTTGAGGTGCGCGGTGAGGTCTATATGTCCCACGGCGATTTCGCTGCGCTGAACCAAAGGCAGGCGGAAAAAGGGGATAAACCCTTTGCCAACCCGCGCAATGCCGCCGCCGGGTCGTTGCGGCAGCTGGATGCCGGCATCACCGCCAGCCGCCCGTTAAGGTTTTTCGCCTATGCTTGGGGTGCGCTGTCCACGCCGCTGGCCACAACGCAGTTCGATGCCATTGCCCGGCTGCATGCTTTGGGGTTTCAGACCAACCCGCTGACCGTGCTGTGCGACGGGCCGGCGCAGATGCTGGCGCATTACCGGCTGATCGAGGCGCAGCGCGCCACCTTGGGCTATGACATCGACGGCGTTGTTTACAAGATCAACGATCTTGCCTTGCAGGCGCGGCTGGGCTTTCGCTCTACCACTCCCCGCTGGGCGGTGGCGCATAAATTCCCCGCCGAACTTGCCTGGACCCGGCTGGAGGCGATCGACATTCAGGTTGGCCGCACCGGGGCCTTGTCGCCGGTGGCGCGGCTGATGCCGGTGACGGTGGGCGGGGTCGTGGTGTCGAACGCGACCCTGCACAATGAAGATTACATCGCAGGCCGCGACTCTTCTGGCGCGCCGATCCGCGATGGCAAGGATATTCGCATCGGCGATTGGGTGCAGGTTTACCGCGCCGGAGATGTGATCCCCAAGGTGGCAGATGTTGATCTGGCCAAACGTCCCGCAGGCTCCGCACCCTATGCCTTCCCCGAGATTTGCCCCGAATGCGGCAGCCCCGCCACCCGGGAAGAGGGCGATTCCATCCGCCGCTGCACCGGCGGTCTGATCTGCCCGGCCCAGGCCTATGAACGCCTGCGCCACTTTGTCAGCCGGGGGGCGTTCGACATAGAAGGGCTGGGGGCAAAACAGGTCGAGATGTTCTTCAACGATTCCGACCTGCCGGTAAAAACCCCCGCCGACATCTTTACCCTGGCGCAACGCGATGCTGACAGCCCGTTGAAAAAGCTGAAGAACCGCGATGGTTTCGGGGAAACGTCGGTCACCAAGCTGTTTGCCGCCATCGAGGCGCGGCGGCGGATCGACCTGCATCGCCTGATCTTCGCCCTTGGCATCCGCCATGCAGGCGAGGCGGCGGCACAGGATCTGGCGCGGCATTACGGCGATTGGCAGGCGATGACCGTGGCGCTGGATTGCGCCCGCCCGGCCGCTCTTGCCCACCGCGCCGCCGATGCCGCCGAAGAGGAAGAGCGTCTGGCGGCCCGCGCCGCTTCACGCCGCGCCCGCATTTCCGAGGCGCGCGCCGCCGCCATCGCCGCGACCGACGTGCCGCCCGAGGCACAAGCGGCCTGGAGCGATCTGGTTTCCGCCGATGGCATCGGCCCGGTTCTGGCACTGTCCTTGTCCGACGCCTTTGCCAACGCCCATGAGCGCGCGGAAATTGACCGGCTGGCCGCGATGCTGACGATCCTGCCGCCCGCCCGCCGCCAGACCGAGGGCAGCCCTGTTGCGGGCAAGACACTGGTCTTTACCGGCACACTGGAAAAGATGACGCGGGCCGAGGCCAAGGCGCGGGCCGAGGCGATGGGGGCCAAGGTTGCAGGCTCTGTCAGCGCCAAGACCGACCTTCTGATTGCCGGGCCGGGTGCCGGGTCCAAGGCGAAAGACGCCGCCCGCCTTGGCATTCAGGTGATTGACGAGGACGCCTGGATCGCCCTCGCCGGATTGACATGAGCAAGCCGGGATGAGCCGCCCGGAACTCTTGTTTCCGCTTTTCGCGGGCCTTGATACGCTGCCCGGCGTCGGTCCGCGCAGCGCCGAGGCGTTTGCCGCGATGGGCGTCGAACGCCCGAAGGATCTCTTGTTCCTGCTGCCCCATTCCGCCGTGGACCGGACCCTGCGCGCCAGCGTCCGCGATGTGGTGCCACCTTGCGTCGTCACGGTCGAGGTCGAGATCGGCGCCCATCAGCCACCGCGCCAGAAAGGACGGCCCTACCGCATCCTGGTGCGCGACGCGGCGCTGGATTTCCAACTGGTCTTTTTCCACGCCCGTGCCGATTACCTGCAAAAACTGCTGCCGACAGGCCAGCGCCGCATCGTCTCGGGCAAGGTAGAGCTGTTCGACGGTCTGGCGCAGATGCCGCATCCCGACCATGTGCTGCGTATCGAGGAAGCTGCCGGTCTGCCTGTCTATGAGCCGGTCTATCCCCTGACCGCCGGCATCACGCAAAAGCAGGTCGCCAAGGCAGTGCAAGGCGCGATGGAACGGTTGCCCACGCTGCCGGACTGGATCGACGGGCCTTTGCGGACACGCGAAGGCTGGCCCGGTTTTGCCGAAGCGCTGGCGGAGGCGCATAGCCCCGGCGCGCCCGCAGATTTCATGGCCGAAGCCCCGGCGCGGCAGCGGCTGGCCTATGACGAGATGTTTGCCCATCAACTGACGCTTTCTCTGGCGCGTGCATCGCTGCGGCGCGCCAAGGGGCAGGTCACGCGGGGAACCGGTGCATTGCAGGCCAGGGTTCTGGCCTCGTTGCCCTATCAGCCCACGGCCGCACAAACCCGTGCGGTGGGGGAAATCGCGCTGGATATGGAAAACCCGCTGCGGATGAACCGCTTGCTTCAGGGCGATGTCGGGTCTGGCAAGACGCTGGTGGCGTTGCTGGCATTGCTGGTGGCGGTAGAGGCGGGCGGGCAGGGCGTGATGATGGCGCCCACCGAAATTCTGGCCCGCCAGCATCACGAAGGGCTGGCCCCGCTTGCCGCCGCGGCAGGCGTGCGGCTGGAGCTGCTGACCGGGCGTGACAAGGGCGCTGATCGCGCAGCCAAGCTGGCCGATCTGGCTGCGGGCCGGATCGACATTCTGGTGGGCACCCATGCGGTGTTTCAAAAGGATGTGACGTTTCACGACCTGCGCCTTGCCGTGGTCGATGAACAGCACCGCTTTGGCGTCGCACAGCGGATGGAACTGGGGGCCAAGGGGCAGGCGGCGGATGTGCTGGTGATGACCGCCACCCCCATTCCGCGCAGCCTTGCGCTGGCCAGTTACGGCGACATGGACGTGTCGGTGCTGGACGAAAAGCCGGCGGGCCGCAAACCGATCCGCACCGCGCTGATTTCCGACGCGCGTCTGGACGAGGTGATCGGTCACCTGCGCCGCGCGGTGGACGATGGGCGGCAGGCCTATTGGGTCTGCCCCCTGGTCGAAGACAGCGAACTTGTCGATTACGCCAGCGCCGAGGCGCGTTTTGCCAGCCTGCGGGCGGTTTTTGGCGATGTGGTGGGGCTGGTCCACGGCCAGATGCCCGCGGCCGAGAAAGATTCCGCCATGGCGCGGTTTGTCGCGGGCGAGACCCGGGTTCTGGTGGCGACCACGGTGATCGAGGTCGGCGTGAACGTGCCCAACGCCTCGATCATGGTGGTGGAGCGGGCCGAGATTTTCGGCCTGGCGCAATTGCACCAGTTGCGCGGCCGGGTGGGGCGCGGAACCGCCGAGTCGACCTGTCTGCTGATGTATCAGGCCCCCCTGTCTGAATCTGGCGAGCGGCGGCTGAAGGTGCCGCGCGACACTGAAGACGGCTTTCGCATTGCCGAGGAAGACCTTGCGATGCGGGGCGCGGGCGATCTGATCGGCACGGCACAATCGGGTCTGCCACGGTTTCGCGTTGCCGATCTGGAGCGGCAGGGCGCGCTGATGGCGATTGCCCAGACCGATGCGCGGCGACTTTTGGCCGATGATCCGGGCCTGACCAGCGACCGGGGTAAGGCCGCGCGGCTGCTGCTGTGGCTGCTGGATCAGGATCGCGCGATTCGTCTGATTTCAGTCGGTTAGGCATTCGTTCACAAATGTTCCTATAAAGTTCTTGACGGTTAACGAATCGTATGAGAACAATATGGCAACAACAGGAGGTTGCCATGCTGAATGAGATTGCTGAAATCCTGACCCGTTCGCGCCGCGCCATGTTTGAGGATGCGGTTGGCGTCATCTCTCTGTTCGTCGTGCTTTTTGCCGGCCTGACCTTTACC
This sequence comes from Erythrobacter sanguineus, assembly GCA_943368305.1. Lineage (GTDB taxonomy): Bacteria > Pseudomonadota > Alphaproteobacteria > Rhodobacterales > Rhodobacteraceae > Fuscibacter. Next base: position 10,426 of record CALRKX020000004.1, on the reverse strand, counting down.
GGCACCATCTGATCTGCCCGCGGTCTTCCTGATCGGGCCTGACCCTGTCCGCGGCTGTCCCCGCCGTTGCCCGGATCAAAGACACGCTACTCCGCCGCCAGCTTTTGCTGTGCGGCGGTTTTTTTATTGGGCGGCAGCCTCGCAGGTCGCCTCCAGCGCCAGCAGGATCGAGGCATGGCGGTTCTTGTAATCGCGCGCCGGGATCAGCACCTCATAGCCGTCAAAGGGCGCGTCCGGCACCGGGCCGCCGTCTTTCAGCATGGCGCGCAACTGGTCACGCGCGGCTTCCAGCTCTGCCCGGCTGCGCCCGATCACCACCGCGCCCAGCACGGCGGCAGAGGCCTGACCCAGCGCACAGGCCTTCACATCCTGCGTAAATTCCACCACCCGGTCCTGCTGCATCACCAGATCCACCGTGATGGTTGACCCGCACAGGGGGCTGCGCTTTTTCGCCGTGGCCCCGGGCGCGGGCAGGCGGCCCAGATGCGGGATTGCCGCGGCCAATTGCAGGATGCGGCCGGAATAAAGGCTGATCAGATCGCTGTCACTCATGGCTTTCCCTTTTCGCCCTCCCTAGATAAGCCTACCGCGACCCCAAGCCAAGGAGGCCTGCATGCCGTTTGATCCGACAAGCCTAAAGTATGACGCGGCAGGCCTGCTTCCTTGCATTGCGCAGGACGCGTCCAGCGGCGAGGTGCTGATGTTCGCCTGGATGAATGCCGAAAGCGTGGCCCAAACCCTGGCGACCGGCCGGGTGACCTATTGGAGCCGCTCGCGTCAGGCGTTCTGGATCAAGGGCGAAAGCTCTGGCCATGTGCAGCGGCTGGTGGAACTGCGCATCGATTGTGATCGCGATTGCCTGCTGGCGCTGGTGGCGCAAGACGGCCCTGCCTGCCACACCAACCGCCGCACCTGCTTTTACACCGCAGTTCGCGGTGGGGATGAGGTGGAACTGATGGCACCGATGGGCTGAAGCCCGACCCTCCGGCGAATATCATCCGGTGTCGTCCCCTCGGCCCGATACTTGGCTAAGGCGCGCGCATCGTCGCGCTTGGCCAGCCGCTTGCCCTGATCATCGCGGATCAGGCGATGATGGTGATAGGTTGGCACCGGCAGGCCAAACAGGTGCAGCAAGATCACCTGAATTGGTGTGAATTCGAACAGGTCTTCGCCCCGGATCACATGTGTAATACGCTGATCGGCATCGTCCAGCGCCGAGGCGAGGAAATAGGCGGCGATGTCCTCTCCCTTGCGGCCCAGAACCACATCACCAATCTGCGCAAGAGCATCCGCGACCTTGATCCGGTGTTGGCCTGCATGGGCCGGGCCGGTTTCGGTAAATGTCAGATCCTGCCCGGCCAGGTCGCGCAACGCTGCCCCCAGATCCAGCCGCAGGGCATCTCCCGGCTTTCGGCTGCTGATCGGGCGACCACGACAGGTGCCGGGATATACCGCATGGGCCACGCCTTCTTGCGGGGCGGCAAGTGCGGCGCGAATATCGGCGCGCGTACAAGAGCAGGGATAAAGCAGGCCGCGCATCGCCAGCGGTTCCAGCCGTTGATTATAGGCGGCAATCTTGTCCTTCTGGTGCAGGACAGGGCCATCCCACGCCAGACCCAGCCAGGTCAGATCGTCCAGAATTTGGGCTTCCCATTCCGGCCTGCACCGCTCCAGATCGGTGTCTTCCATCCGAAGCAGAAACCGCCCGCCTGCATTCTTCGCCATGTCATGTGCCAGAAGGGCGGAATAGGCATGGCCCAGATGCAGAGGCCCGGTGGGGCTGGGGGCAAAGCGCGTTACGAAAGCCATTCCGTAAAGGCATCCTTGGCGCGGTCGGTATAGGCCTTGTAGCGGTCCTTGCGGCCCTTCCTGCCGCCACGGGCATCAATTGGCGGGAACAGGCCAAAGTTCACATTCATCGGCTGAAAGGTTTTGGCATCCGCCCCGCCGGTGATGTGGGTGATCAGGGCTCCCATTGCGGTTTCTGGCGGTGGCGGTGGCAGGTCGCGGCCCAACAGTTCTGCCGCCGCCATCCGTCCGGCCAACAGCCCCATCGCAGCGGATTCCACATAGCCCTCCACCCCGGTGATCTGCCCGGCAAAGCGGATATTGGGCCGTGACTTCAGCCGCATCTGGGTGTCCAGCAGCGTGGGTGAGTTGATGAAGGTGTTGCGGTGAATGCCGCCAAGTCGGGCAAAGCTGGCATCCTGAAGTCCGGGAATCAGTTTGAAAACATCAACCTGCGCGCCATACTTCATCTTGGTCTGGAACCCGACGATATTATAGAGCGTCCCCAGTTTGTTATCGCGGCGCAACTGCACAACGGCATAGGGCTTTTGCGGATTGTGCGGGTTGGTCAGGCCAACCGGCTTCATCGGACCGAAGCGCAAGGTCTCGCGGCCCCGCTCTGCCATCACCTCGATTGGCAGGCAGCCATCGAAATAGCCCGCCGTTTCGCCCTCATGAAACACTGTCTTGTCGGCGGCCAGCAGCGCATCGATGAAGGCCTCATACTGCGCCTTGTCCATAGGGCAGTTCATATAGGCGGTCTGTTCTTCGACAGTTTCGCCCTTGTCATAGCGCGACTGCATCCAGGCCACCGACATATCCACGCTTTCGGCATAGACGATGGGGGCAATGGCGTCGAAAAAGGCAAGGCTTTCGGCCCCGGTATGGGCACGGATGCTTTCGGCCAGTGCTCCGCTGGTCAGCGGCCCGGTCGCGATGATCCAGTTTCCGGCTGAGGGAAGCTCTGTAACTTCCTCATAAGAAAATGAAATCAGCGGGTGAGATTTCAATCGCGCCGTTACCCCTTCGGCAAAGGGATCACGGTCAACCGCCAGCGCGCCGCCGGCGGGTAGGCGGTGCGCCGTGGCCATTTCCATGATCAGCCCCTTGGCCGCGCGCATTTCCCAATGCAAAAGGCCCACGGCATTACGCTCATCATCATCCGACCGGAAGGAGTTCGAGCAGACCATCTCGGCAAACTGGCCGGTGCGATGGGCAAAAGTTGCCACCGCTGGTCGCATCTCGTGCAGCACCACCGGAACCCCGGCCTCGGCCGCCTGCCAGGCCGCTTCCGAGCCTGCCATGCCGCCACCAATGATGTTAAGCGTTTCCATGCCCGCCCAATTAAGCCAATCGGGCGGGCTTGGGAAGGCTTAGAACACTCCCCGGCGGATCAGGCCATCCATCGGTTGCGCGGCGCGAAAGGCGCGGTCGGTCACCGGTCGCTGTGGGCCACCCTGATCGCCAAAGCGCCAGGTCAGGCCCAGTTGCAGACGGGTATCGGCGGGTGCGCTATCATTGCCCCACAGGCCATCCTGCACCACAGCAGCAGACAGTTCGAACGGGCTGCCCTCGGGCGTATAGCTGATGCTCAGATCGGCGCGATAGCTGGTGGCGTTAAAGCGGGCTTCCTGGAAGTCGGCCAACCCCAGCCCCAGACTGACGGCAAGCCGGTCGGTCGGCGCATGGGTGATGCGCGCCTCGGCGGCGATGAAATCAAAGCCCCGACTGGCATAGCCAACCCCGGCGCGTCCCTCGATCACCGTCTTGGCCGACAGGGCATAGATCCCTTCGATTCCGCCGTGAACGATGATAGCATCGCGGCCATCAATGTCGGAAAAGCTAAGGAAAAACCCGTACTTCCTGTCACTTTGCGGGGCAAGATAGATATGTCCGTCGATATTGCCCACGGCACCCCCGGCCTGATCGGCTAGGCCCAGATCAAGCTGAATGCCCTGCGCCGCGCCAATCCGCCAGTCGCCGGAAAGATGCCCGGTTGCCTTGCCATCGCTGGCGGTCAGACCCGCCTCGATCCACGACAGGCCAAGGCTGTCGGATTGGGCAAAAGCGGGCGTAGCAAAAACAAGCGCAGCCGCGACGGCGGTGCGGAACACGATAAACATGGCGGAACCCTTTGGGCGGTTGGTTGTGAGGTGCCGCACTTTGACGGCGGTGGGCAACCGGATGATGCCTCATGCCACTGTTGTCTCAAATTGCCATGGTTAACGAAAGTTAAATGTTAGCAAATGGTTAAGGGTAGGGTTCGCGCATGAAAAAGCCCCGCGCGGCGCACCGGCGGGGCCTTTGATCTGGCAGGGGGCTACTCTTCCTCGGCCTGTTCCGCGACGCGCGCGACCGAAACCACTTGCTCCTCGCCGCCCGTGTTCAGCACCTTGACGCCACCAGCCCCCCGCGAGCGGAAGCTGATCTGATCCACCGGCACCCGGATTGATTGCCCCGAAGATGTGGCCAGCATGATCTGGTCCGACATTTCCACCGGGAAAGAGGCCACCAGCGCCCCGCCGCGCATCGCGCCATCCATCGCCTTCACACCCATGCCGCCGCGTCCCCGCACCGGGTAATCATGGCTGGACGACAGCTTGCCCGCGCCCTGTTCGGTGATGGTCAGGATCAGATCCTCGGCCGCCGACATTTCGGCATAGCGTTCGGGGGAAAGTTGGCCCGCAGCGACGGTTTCTTCCTCGTCATCGGCCTCATCTTCAACCACACCGGCCATCAGGCGGCGCTGCTTGAGGTAAGATTCACGCTCTTCCGGAGTCGCTTCGAAATGGCGGATGATCGACATCGACACCACGCGGTCCGCCTCGGCCAGACGTATGCCACGCACGCCGGTCGAACCACGCGACTTGAACACCCGGATTTCATTGGTAGAAAACCGGATGGCGCGACCAAGGGCCGTGACCAGCATCACATCGTCATTCTCATCGGCAATCGCCGCGTTCACCAAATAAACTCCCTCGGGCAGCTTCATGGCGATCTTGCCGTTGCGCATCACATTGGTGAAATCGGACAGGTCGTTCTGGCGCACATCGCCGTCGCTGGTGGCGAACACGATCTGCAATTTGTCCCAATCCAGTTCCGGCACATCCACCGGCATCAGCGCGGCAATCGAAATGCCGGTCTGGATCGGCAGGATATTGACGATGGCCTTGCCCTTGGCGGTGCGACCCGCCAGCGGCAAACGCCAGGTCTTCATCTTGTAGACCATGCCGTCGGTGGTGAAAAACAGCAAAGCGGTATGGGTGTTGGCCACGAAAAGCGTGGTCACCACATCATCTTCCTTGGTCTGCATCGAGGCCAGACCCTTGCCGCCGCGATTCTGGCTGCGGAATTCGGCCAGCGGGGTGCGCTTGATATAGCCGCCCGAGGTGATGGTCACGACCATATCCTCGCGCTCGATCAGATCCTCATCCTCCATATCGCCCGCCCAATCCACAATCTCGGTGCGGCGGGGAACGGCGAACAGGGTTTTAACCTCGGTCAGTTCGGTGGAAATGATCGCCATGATCCGGTCGCGCGAACCCAGGATTTCCAAGTAATCCTTGATCTTTGCAGCCAGTTCTTCAAGTTCGTCGGTAACTTCCTTGACGCCAAGCGCGGTCAGGCGTTGCAGGCGCAATTCCAGAATGGCGCGGGCCTGGGCTTCGGACAGGTTATAGGTGCCATCGTCATTGATCTTGTGCGACGGATCGTCGATCAGCCGGATATAGGCGGCAATGTCATGGGCGGGCCAGCGGCGCGTCATCAGCTTTTCGCGCGCCTCTGCCGCATCGGCGCTGGCGCGGATGGTGCGTACCACCTCATCGACGTTGGAAACCGCAACCGCCAGACCGCACAGGATATGGCTGCGCTCGCGCGCCTTGCGCAGTTCATAGGCGGTGCGCCGTGCTACAACTTCCTCGCGGAAAGTTATGAAGTTGCTAAGAAAATCACGAAGCGTCAGTGTTTCTGGCCGCCCGCCGTTCAAGGCCAGCATGTTGCAGCCAAAGCTGGTCTGCATCGGGGTAAAGCGGAACAACTGGTTCAGCACCACATCCGGCGTTGCATCGCGCTTCAGCTCGATCACCACGCGCACGCCGATCCGGTCGGATTCGTCGGCAACGCCCGAAATCCCCTCGATCCGCTTTTCCCGCACGCAATCGGCGATGATCTCGATCATCCGCGACTTGTTCACCTGATAGGGAACCTCGTCGATGACGATGGCAAAGCGGTCTTTGCGAATTTCCTCGATATGGGTTTTTGACCGGATGATGACGCTGCCGCGCCCCTCCAGATACGCCTTGCGTGCGCCAGACCGCCCCAGAATCGTCGCCCCGGTCGGGAAATCTGGCGCGGGAATGATTTCCATCAGCCGCTCCATGCTGATGTCGGGGTCTTCAATCATCGCCAGCGTGCCGTCGATCACTTCGCCCAGGTTATGCGGCGGAATGTTGGTGGCCATGCCCACGGCAATACCACCCGCCCCATTGACCAGCATGTTCGGGAACCGCGCCGGCAGGACGGTGGGTTCTTTGTCCTTGCCGTCATAGTTGTCTTGAAAATCAACAGTTTCCTTGTCGATGTCGGCCAAAAGAAAGGCGGCGGGCTTGTCCATCCGCACTTCGGTATAGCGCATTGCCGCTGCTGCATCGCCGTCCATCGAGCCGAAGTTGCCTTGCCCGTCGAGCAGCTTAAGGCTCATCGAAAACGGCTGTGCCATCCGCACCAGCGCGTCATAGATCGCGCTGTCGCCATGGGGGTGGTATTTTCCCATGGTGTCGCCCACCGGACGGGCCGATTTGCGGTAAGACTTGTCATGCGTGTTGTTGGTTTCGTGCATCGCATAAAGAATACGCCGATGCACAGGTTTCAGGCCGTCGCGCAGATCGGGGATCGCGCGGCTGACGATCACGCTCATCGCGTAATCGAGATAGGCGGTCTTCATCTCGGCAGCAATATCCACCTGAGGTCCGTGATACACGGGCCGCTCCGGCTTTTCGCCTGCGGTTTCAAGCTCTTCGGGGGTGTCGTTCACGTTGGCCCGTGCCTTCCTGAAGGTCATCAATATCTGGTTGGCCAGACCTTACACCATGCAACAGGTGGGGTGCAATGGCAGGGTTCCTGCCTTGTTGGCAGCCGCCGATGTATGCTGCCAACAGATTGTTATTATTGAAGAATAAACCGAATCGCGCATCATCTTGTGACAGGCAACAGAAAGGCGCTACAGATGCCGCAGACCGAGACGGAACTGATGCTCAGGGGCTATGGGCTGACCACGGCCGAAATCTACTATCGGATGCCGGATTATCGGCATGTTCTGCAAAGCTATATCTGGCAGGACTATGACCTGGCGCCCGACTATCCACAGTTGTTCCGCTTCATCGAATTCTGGCAGACCAACCTTGATGGCCCGCTGCATTCGGTGCGTTTCACCCACAGGAAGCTGATTGGCCCCGCAGAATGGCGAAACGTGGTCGGAGAGTTCCGGTTGCACTGACGAAATGGCCCGGATAAGGCGGGCCGATGTCTTGTCCAGAGCGCCCCTTGCCCCGTGCCGTCACCGGCGCCGATGATCTGATCGCGGCAGGTCTGGCCCCGCAAGCCGACCATGCCCTGATGCAGCGGCTTGGGCAAGAGTTCCGCATCCGCATCTCGCCCACAATTCTGGGTGCGATGGGGCAGGGCGTCACCGCGCAATTCCTGCCCGACGCCCGCGAATTGGACCACCGGCCCGAACAGCTGTCAGACCCGATTGGCGATGATGCCCACCGCATCGGCAAGGGGCTGACCCACCGTTACCCCGACCGGGTGATCCTGCACGCCACCCAGACTTGCGAGGTCTATTGCCGGTTCTGCTTTCGCCGGGAAAAGGTCGGCGAAGAGGGTATCCTGCCAGAGCCTGACTTGCAGGCCGCCCTGGACTATCTGCACGCCACGCCCGCTGTGCGCGAGGTCATCCTGACTGGCGGCGACCCCTTGACCCTGTCGCCACGGCGGCTGGCCGACCTATTTGCACGTCTGTCCGAAATTCCGCACCTTGATGCGATCCGTATTCACAGCCGGATTCCGGTGGTGGCGCCAGAGCGGATCACCCCGCAGATGCTGGCCGCCCTTGATGTGCCGCAGGCGGTCTGGCTTGTCGTTCACACCAATCACGCCAATGAACTGACTGAAAGCGCCCGCGCCGCCCTGCGCCGCCTTACCGCTGCCGGTATCCCTCTGCTGTCCCAGACCGTGCTGCTCAACGGCGTCAACGCCGATGCCGACACCCTTGAAACCCTGTTCCGCACGCTGATCCGCAACCGGGTGAAACCCTATTACCTGCACCATTGCGATCTGGCCCCCGGCACCCACCATTTCCGCACCACGATTGCCGATGGTCAGGCCATCATGGCCGCCTTGCGTGGCCGCCTGTCTGGCACCGCCCTGCCGACCTATGTGCTTGATGTTCCCGGCGGCTATGGCAAGGTTCCGATCGGACCGGGCTATGTGGAACCAACCGGCCAAGGCCTATGGCGCGTCACCGATCCGAATGGCAACTCGCACGATTACGCGGACCCCTGATCTTCATCTTGGCAAAAATACTCTGGGGGCCGGGGGGCGAAGCGCCCCCGGTTCCGGTCAATAGCTCCGCGTTGGCCTGTCGAACACCTTCTTGCCCATCAGGCTGCCCACCAGATCGACCATGAGCTTGGCGGTCTTGCCGCGTTCATCCAGAAACGGGTTCAGCTCTACCAGATCCAGCGAGGTGACCAGCCCGCTTTCATGCAGCAGCTCCATCACCAGATGCGCCTCGCGGAATGTCGTGCCGCCTGGTACGGTCGTGCCAACCGCGGGGGCGATGGAGGGGTCAAGGAAATCGACATCCAGACTGACATGCAGCATCCCACCCGCTTCCCGCACCGAGGCCAGAAACTCGCGCAAGGGGGCGACGACGCCGCGTTCGTCCAGCACTCGCATGTCGTTGATCGCAATGTCATGGCGCAGCAGGGCGGCATGTTCGGCGGCATCGACCGAACGGATGCCATAAAGGCAGATCCTCTCTGCCGGGATCGGCTCGGGGAAGGGCGGGAAAGCATCGAACCCCTCGCGCCCGGCGATATAGGCCACTGGCGTGCCATGCAGGTTGCCGCTTTCGGTGGTCAGCGGGGTGTGAAAGTCGGAATGCGCATCCAGCCACAGCAGGAACAGGGGCCGCCCCTCGCGCGCGGCAAAGGCCGCCGCTCCGGCCACCGTGCCAAGCGCCAGCGAATGATCCCCTCCCAGGATGATCGGCAGGCCACCATCTGACAGCGCATCATCCACCCGGTCGGCCAGAACCTCGGTCCAGCCGACGCATTCGGCCAGTGAATGCACCGCCGCGTTGGGACAGGTGACATGCGCAAGCGAGGGCAGGCTGACATCGCCCCAATCTTCGACCCCATGACCAAGGTCAGAGATGGCGCGGGCAAGACCGGCAACGCGATAGGCCGCGGGCCCCATCAGGCAACCGGGGCGGCGCTGGCCCTCATCAATCGGGGCGCCGATCAGGATGGTGCGGGACATGGGGCCTCCTGGCAGATTTGCTGCAGTATGGCGGGCCCCTTGGCCGATGTCATCGGGCAAGGGGCGGCAAAGTGCCGGTTTAGCCCGATCTTATCCGGCAGATTGGTGTCAGCTTCCGGTAAAACGAGGACTGCGCTTTGCCAGAAAGGCGGCAACTCCCTCGTGAAAGTCGGCGCTGGCGCCGCATTGGCCTTGCAGTCGCGCTTCATGGGCAAGTTGGGTGGCAAGAGTCTGGTCAAAACTGGTGCGCAGCATCTCTTTGATACCGCGATAGGCCAGCATCGGCCCTGCCGCCAGTTGCGCCGCCCGCGCCGCCACATGGGCGGCAAAGGCATCATCGGCCACCGCCTCATAGATCATGCCCCAGTCGGCCGCTTGCCGGGCGCTGATCTTGTCGGCAAACAGCATCGCCCCCATTGCCCGCGCCATACCGATTTGGCGTGGCAACCAATGGGTGCCGCCCGCATCCGGCACCAGGCCGATGCGGGTGAAGGCCTGAATGAAGCTGGCGCTTTCGGTGGCAATCACCACATCGCAGGCCAGCGCCAGGTTTGCCCCGGCCCCTGCCGCAGCCCCGTTTACGGCTGCGATGGTGGGCAGCGGGCAATCGGTGATGTCGCGCAGCAGGGGCACATATTCGTCGTTCAGGATACGCTCGAAATCAACGCTGCCCGCCTTTTGCGCGTCCTGCAAATCCTGTCCTGAACAAAAGGCACGGCCCGTGCCGGTCAGCACAATTACCCGCGCCTCTGACACCGACCGCGCGATGGCCAGCCGCAGGTCGGCCCGCAGCGCGGTGGACAGGGCGTTCATCACCTCTGGCCGGTTCAGCGTGATGGTGGCAACGCCGCCCTCAAGGGCATAGGTGACTGGTGGGTTCATGCTGTCCTCCCGCAATGGCACCAGATTAGCGGCGGCACCCGGTGCGGAAAGGGAAACCTCGCGTCACTCTTTCAACAGGTCCGCCAGCCGGGCGCGGTCGGCCTCGGTCAGACCTTCCGCTTCTGGCGCGCGGGCGCGGCGGCGCAGCGTGGCCCAGGCAATCACGCCGCCGACCAGCAGCATCGCAGGCCCCGCCAGCCACAACGCCAGA
>CALRKX020000003.1:0-18303 GCA_943368305.1 Erythrobacter sanguineus | reverse complement strand
CCCTTGACGGTCACTTCGATCGGGGCATCCAGACCCACGGCCACGGCATGCGCGCCACGGGGGTTTTCAATCGCCCAGGCGGTCTGGTTGGTCTTGGCCGCCTGCGCCTGCAACATCGCGTTCAACTCGCGCAGGGGGGTGGTGGCCATGTCGATGGTCTGCATTCTCAACGCTCCCAGAAATACACGGTGGCGGGTTCGGGTTCCCAGATGCGCGCATCGTCAATGCCGGGCAGCTTGGCAAAGGCGCGGTATTCGGAACCGAAGGCCACATAATCATCGGTCTCGGCCATCACGGCGGGCTTGCAGGCGACCGGATCGCGCACCACGCCAAAGCCGTTCTTGGTGCCAACGACAAAGGTGAAGAACCCGTCCAGGTCCTGCAACGTGCCGTCCAGCGCCTGGCCCAGATTGGCCCCCTCGGCCAGACGGGACGAGATATAGCAGGCCGCCACCTCGGTATCGTTCTGGGTCTGCGGCACAAAACCCTTGGCCGACAGAACCCGGCGCATCTGGTTGTGGTTCGACAAGGACCCGTTGTGCACAAGGCACTGGTCATCGCCGGTTGAAAACGGATGCGCGCCCAGCGTGGTCACGGCACTTTCAGTGGCCATCCGGGTATGGCCGATGCCGTGGCTGCCGCCCATGGCGCGAATGCCAAAGCGGGCGGCCACATCCTTGGGCAAACCCACTTCTTTGAAAATCTCCATCGAATGGCCGGCCCCCATGATGCGCAGGCCGCGCGCCACCAGAAACGCGCGCGCCGCCGCCTCGGTGCCCTCGGGCAGCGACAGGACGGCATGGGTATCCAGCACCTTTATCGCGACCGGCGCGCCCAGCACCTCGGCCAGCGCAGTTTCCAGCCCGGCAAAGGCCACCTTGGGCGTATCGGACTGGATCGTCATTTTCAGACCGTCCTGCGCGTCGCCATAAATCGCGATGCCCGCGCTGTCGGGGCCGCGGTCGGTCATGGTGATCAGCATGTCGGTCAACATGCTGCCCAGCTCAGGCCGCAGCGCCTCGTTCTTCAAAAACAGGCCAACGATGCCACACATGAGTGCCTCCGTTCTTTACCGGCGATGTGCCGTCACGGATTGACTATTAGGAAACTTATTTGCCGTGCAAGATATTTTTCACGAAAAGAAGCAAGTTTGCCCGACAAGAAAAAAGCGCCCGAAATTTGGGCGCTTTTTCCGGGAATGGCTGGGGTCGGGGGCTATTTTGCTTGCGGATAGGTGATGATCGACAAATAGCGCGCCGGCAGATCGACCAGCGTCTCCGGCCCATGCGGTGCGTCTGAGTCGAACAGCAGGCTGTCGCCCGGTTCCAGCCGGTAAATCTGGTCTCCGTGGCGGTAATCCACCACCCCCTCCAGCATATACAGCATCTCGATGCCTTCGTGCTGAAAGGTCGGGAAGCGGTCGCTCTCGGTTGAAAGAACGATCAGATAGGGCTCTACCACCACGCCCGAATTGTTCGAGCCGATATGACCCAACAGGTGGTACTGATGCCCCGCCCGGGTGCCCGCGCGCTCAATCTCCACCCCCTGCCCGGCCTTGACATGCATGGCGCCGCGCACCTCTTCATAGCCGGAAAACAACTGCACCAGAGGCACGCGCAGCGCATTGGCCAGAACCTGCAATGTGGTCAACGAAGGCGAGATCACCCCGTTTTCAATCTTCGACAGCATCCCCACCGAAAGCCCGGTCTGTGCCGCAAGGTCCGATCCGGTCATCCGCTGCCGCTTGCGCAATTCGCGCACCTGACGGCCGATCGCCACCTCCAGGTTCTTCTCGCGACCATCGCGCAGGGCATGGGGGTTCTGGGTCAGGCGCGCATCCGTGGCGGCCACTTGGTCGGTCATTGCCTGTCTCTTGTCCTGCACCGCCCTATGCGGTCGGACAATGGTGAAAGACTTGTCCGGCAGGGTCAAGGCGGCAGGCCGTCAGGTGCCACTTCAAACGGCGGGCGCAAGCCCTTCCACAATCACCACATGGGCGATGCTGGCCGCCTCGCGCCGCGCCAGCGCCGCCTGATACTCGGCAGAGGTATAGCAGGCCTTTGCCGCCGCCAGCGACGGGAATTCGATGATCACATGGCGGTCCAGCACCGGCCCCTCCATCACCTCGCTTGGCCCCCCTCGCGCCAGAAACCGCCCGCCATGCGCGGCAAAGGCCAGTGGGGCCAGCCGCTGGTATTCGGCATAGGCGACCGGGTCGGTCACGGTGACATGGGCAATCCAATAGGCGGTCATGGGGCCTCGATCAGCAGGCTGTGGGCGATTTCGGCGGCATCATCCAGATGGTCGCGCACCGCCTGCGCCGCCGTCGCCGGATCGCTGCGGCAGATCGCGGCACAGATGCGCGCCATATGAGCCGGGCCAGAGATGCGGCGGTTGGTGCTGGCCAGTGTCAGCGCCCGCAGGCGGGAGATGCGCCCGTTCAGCCGCTTGACGATCTCCCAGGCAATGTCATGCCCGGCAGCGGCAAAGATCACCTCGTAAAAGGCGGTCGTGGTGTCGCGCGCCCGGCTGGCCACCCCCTCGCTGATCGCACCCTCCAGCGCGGCCAGCGCGGCTTGCAGGCGGGCGTGCACCCTGGCATCGGCGTTTCGGGCGCATGCGGCGGCGGCATCGGCCTCCAGCAGGCGGCGGATGTCATAGATCTGGCGCGCGCGGGGCCAATCCAGCGTGGCCACCACCGGCCCGCTGCGCGGCATGGTTTCCACCAGCCCCTCGGCCTCCAGCACCCGGATCGCCTCGCGCACGACCGAGCGTGAGACCCCCAGCTGATCGCACAAGGTGCGTTCCACCAGACGGTCGCCCCCGTTGAACCGGGCAGAGATGATGGCGTTGCGCAACCGCTCTACCGCCAGTTCGCGCAGGGTGGTCGGCGAATGCTCTATCCGCAGGTCGGTGTCATGCGTCTGATCCATCCCCCAACTCTAGCCACGCCTTCCGCACCTCGCAACAAAAAGTTGACATTCGGTATTATGGTATACCAACATACCAAAAATCCCACCCCGGAGGCCGCCATGTCCGCACAGATTCGCAAGACCTATCTCAACATCGAGACGACGCTGATCGAAGGGGGCCGCGCCGCGCCTAAACCCCTGCGGCTGATCTCGGCAGCGGTGGTGCTGAAAAACCCTTGGGCCGGGCGCGGGTTTGTCGAGGATCTGAAGCCGGAAATTCACACCGTCGCCCCCGAACTGGGTGCCTTGCTGACCGCCATGATCCTTGAGACGGCGGGCGGTGCCGATGCGGTGGAAGGCTACGGCAAAGCCGCCGTGGTGGGCCTTGACGGAGAGTTGGAGCATGCCAATGCGCTGATCCACACCCTGCGCTTTGGCAACCACTATCGGCAGGCGCTGGGGGCCAAGACCTATCTGGCCTTCACCAACGTGCGCGGAGCGGCCAACACCCCGGTGATGATCCCTCTGATGGACAAGCACGATGAGGGGCGCCGCTCGCATTATCAGACCATTCATTTCGCAATTCCCGACGCCCCTGCTGCGGATGAGATCATCGTGGCGCTGGGGGCCTCGACCGGCGGGCGTCCGCATCACCGCATCGGTGACCGCTATCAGGATCTGAAGGATCTGGGCCATGATGTCGCAAACCCTGCGTCTGTCTGACGGTGCCACAGTCCGGGTGATTGAGGCGGGCGCGGGTGAGCCCTTGCTGCTGATCCATGGCGTCGGCTTGCGGGCCGAGGCCTGGGGGCCGCAGATCGCAGCACTGGCCACATCGGCGCGGGTGATCGCGGTTGACATGCCTGGCCATGGCGACAGCACGCCCCTGCCCGAAGGCGCGCGCCTGCCCGATTACGTTGCCTGGGCCGCGCGCGTCATTGCAGCACTTGGCTTGGGCCCGGTCAATGTGGCGGGCCATTCCATGGGGTCGCTGATCGCGGCGGGCCTTGCCGTCGAACACCCCGATCTGGTACGCCGCGTCGCCCTGCTGAATGGTGTTCACCGCCGGGATGAGGCCGCCCGCGCCGCCGTTCTGGCCCGCGCCGACCAGATATCCAGCGGTCAGGGCGGCATCGACGCCCCCCTTGCGCGCTGGTTCACCGACAACCAGTCCACCCAGCGCCAACAGGTCGCGGGCTGGCTGGCTCAGGTCAGCCCCACCGGCTATGCCGCCGCCTACCGCGCCTTTGCCGAGGGCGATGGCACCTATGCCGACCGGCTGGGTGAAATTCGCTGCCCCATGCTGGCGCTGACTGCCGATGGCGATGCCAATTCCACCGGCCAGATGTCGCGCAGCATGGCGGCACTGGCCCCCATGGGGCGTGCCGTCGTGGTGCCGGGCCACCGCCACATGGTCAACCTTACCGCCCCCGAAACGGTTTCGGAGGCGCTGAGAAACTGGCTATCAACCAAGGAGTTTCAGGAATGACACCTGTCGATCCCCGCGCCCTGCGCGATGCCTTCGGTTGCTTCATGACCGGTGTCACGGTTGTCACCACCATGACGGCAGAGGGCAAGCCGGTGGGCTTTACCGCCAACTCCTTCTCCTCTGTCTCGATGGACCCACCGCTGCTGCTGGTTTCCATCGCCAACAGCTCTTCCAACCTTGCCGCCTTTGCCACTGGCAAGGGGCTGGCCGTGAACATTCTGGCCGAAGGGCAGAAGGACATCTCTTCCACCTTCGCCCGCCCGTCCGAAGACCGCTTTGCCAATGTCTACTGGCGGCAAGGGCCGGTCGGCGCGCCACTGATCGCCGGGGCCTCTGCCTGGTTCGACTGCACGCTGGAACAGGCCATTCCGGCGGGCGACCACACCATCCTGATCGGTCGCATCGCCGCGTTCGAGGCGACCCCCGCCCCCGGCCTTGGCTATTACCGGGGCGCCTATGTCACCCCGGCGCAAACGGCAGCACAATTGCCGACCGGGCCGGATGTGGTGATCACCGCCATTCTGGAATGCGAAGGCAAGGTTCTGCTGCAAGATGACGGGCGCGGCGGGCTGACCCTGCCCATGGCCCGCGTCGGCCGCGAAGGCGTGCAGACCGCCCTTGCCCGACTGATCGCCGCCACCGGCCTGCCCGCCACGGCGGGCGAGATTTATGCCGTTTACGACGATGTGGCCCAAGGCAAGCAGCACATCGCCTTTCGCTGCCCCGCCAGCCCCGGCACGCCCGCCAAGGGCAGCTTTGTCGATCTTTCGCCCGAAGGGGTCGCCGACGTCACCGACCCCGCCATGCTGACCATGCTTGAACGCCTCGCCGCCGAGGCCCGCATGGGCAACTACGGCCTATACTTCGGGACACATGAACAGGGACGCGTGCAACGGATCGGGGAAAGGAAAAACCCATGAAATTCTCACTCTTCATCCATATGGAGCGCGTGTCGGCCGAAGAGGACCAGCGCCAGCTTTATGAAGAGATGATCGAGTTGTGCCGCATCGCCGACGAAGGCGGCATGCACGCCATCTGGACTGGCGAACACCACGGCATGAATTTTACCATCGCGCCCAATCCCTTGCTGAACCTTGTCGATCTGGCGCGACGCACCAAGAACGTGCGCCTTGGCACCGGCACGGTGATTGCCCCCTTCTGGCACCCGATCCGTCTGGCGGGCGAGGCTGCGATGGCCGACATCATCATGGACGGGCGGCTGGACCTTGGCATAGCGCGCGGGGCCTACAGCTTTGAATATGAACGGCTTATGCCGGGCATGGATGCCTGGGGTGCGGGTGGGCGGATGCGTGAGCTGGTGCCTGCGGTCAAGGCGCTGTGGGCGGGCGATTATACCCATGACGGCGAATACTGGCAGTTTCCGAAAACCACTGCCTCGCCCAAGCCGGTGCAACGGCCGGGGCCGCCGATCTGGGTCGCCGCGCGCGACCCCAACAGCCATGACTTTGCCGTCTCGCAAGGCTGCAACGTGCAGGTGACGCCCCTGCATCTGGGCGATGAAGAGGTGGTCAGCCTGATGGACCGCTTCAACGCCGCCTGCGCCGCCCACCCAGAGGTGCCGCGCCCGAAAATCATGGTCCTGCGCCACGCCTATGTCGCCGACAGCGAGGCCGACGCCCAACTGGCCGCCGACGAAATCAACAAGTTCTACTGCTACTTCGGGGCGTGGTTCAAAAACGAACGCCCCATCAGCCAGGGCCTTATTCAAGAGCTGACCGACGCAGAAATCGCCGCGCATCCGTTCTATTCCGCCGCCGCCATGCGCAAGAACCAGATCATCGGCGAACCGGCCGAGGTTATCGAACGCATCAAGGGGTACGAGGCCTTGGGCTATGACGAATTCAGCTTCTGGATCGACACGGGAATGAGCTTTGCACGCAAGAAAGCCTCGCTTGAACGGCTGATCCGCGATGTAATGCCCGCCTTTGCCTGACCCGTCTGACAGGGAACCCCGATGGACCGCTTTCAGCACTATATCGACGGCCGCTTCGAAGACGGTATCGCCACCTTCAACAGCCTTGATCCCGCGACCGGCACCCATTGGGCCACCATGCCCATGGCCACGGCGGACGATGTGGACCGGGCGGTGCAGGCGGCCCATCGGGCCTTTGTCTGTGGTCCCTGGCCCGCGCTGACAGCCTCGGCGCGGGGCAAGCTGCTGATGCGGCTGGCCGATCTGGTGCAGGCGGCGGCCCCGGATCTGGCCCGGCTGGAAACCCGCGACACAGGCAAGATCATCCGCGAAACCAGCGCGCAAATCGCCTATGTCGCAGAATATTATCGCTATTACGCGGGCCTTGCCGACAAGATCGAAGGCGCGCATCTGCCGATCGACAAGCCGGATATGGAGGCGTGGCTGCGCCGCGAACCCGTGGGCGTGGTGGCCGCCATCGTACCGTGGAACAGCCAGTTGTTCCTGTCGGCGGTGAAACTTGGTCCGGCATTGGCGGCGGGCTGCACCGTGGTTCTGAAAGCATCCGAGGACGGCCCCGCCCCCCTGCTGGCCTTTGCCCGACTGGTGCATGAAGCAGGTTTCCCCGCCGGTGTGGTGAATATCCTGACCGGCGGACCAGAGGCGGGGGCTGCGCTGACCACACATCCAAGGGTGGCCCATATCGCCTTTACCGGCGGGCCGGAAACCGCGCGTCATATCGTGCGCGGCTCGGCGGAAAATCTGGCCAAGGTGTCGCTGGAACTGGGCGGCAAATCGCCCTTCATCGTCTTTGACGATGCCGATCTGGACTCGGCAGCCAATGCCCAGGTGTCGGGCATTTTTGCCGCCACCGGGCAAAGCTGTGTCGCAGGCTCTCGCCTGTTGGTGCAGCGCAGCGTCAAGGATGCCTTTCTGGCCCGGCTGAAAACCAAGGCCGAGGCCATCGCCATCGGCGCCCCCGACCGGATGGAGACCGAGGTCGGCCCCCTGTGCACCGCCCGCCAGCGCGACCGGATTGCAACGCTGATCGCCGCATCGCTGGCGGCGGGGGCAAAACTGGTTACCGGCGGGCAGGCCCCGCAGGGCGCAGGCTTTTACTTCCCTCCCACCATCCTTGATTGCAGCGACGTGCCCGACGCCCCTGCGCTGCAACAGGAATTCTTTGGCCCCGTGCTGTCGGTTGTGACCTTTGATACCGAGGAACAGGCGCTCGCCCTGGCCAATGACACCGAATTCGGCCTCGCCTCGGGCGTCTTCACCCGCAGCCTGACCCGCGCGCACCGCATGATCCGCGGCATCCGCGCCGGGGTGGTCTGGGTCAATACCTACCGCGCGGTTTCCCCCATCGCGCCCTTTGGCGGCCACGGCCTGTCTGGCCATGGCCGCGAAGGCGGCATGGCGGCGGCGCTCGATTACACCACCGTCAAGACCGTCTGGCTGCGCACCTCGGACGACCCGATCCCCGATCCGTTCGTGATGCGCTGATCCGTTACCAGACCCAGGTTTGCGGCTCCCATGCATAGGCCCCGGCGCGGCGCGCCACATGGCCCAGACCCGGGAAGGGGAAATGGTAAACCATGGTCAGCGTGCGGTCGCTCGCCAGCCGGTCCAGCATCTTCTTGCGCGTCACAACAGCCAGCACCGCGTCCTGATCAAAGATGGGTTGCCATTCGGGATGGGCCATCGCCGTCACCGAATGATGGATCACATCGGTGGTGTGAAACAGCGTCTCGTTGCCATCAGAGATGATCAGTGACAGATGCCCCGGAGTGTGACCCGGTGTCGGCACCGCATGGACGCCCGCTACAATCTCGGCCTCGCCCTTGATCAGATGCAAGCGGTCACCGATCGCGGCGAACACCGCCTTTGCCGTGGCGCGGGTGAAGGCCTTGAAATCTTCGGGGAAATGCAGCCCCGACAGATCGGGGGTCTCCTGCGACCAAAAGGCCCATTCGGCCTCGCCGATGTAATACTGCGCATTCGGGAACATCAGCGCCCCGTCCGGCCCGGTCACCGCCAGAATGTGATCGGGATGCGCATGGGTGATGATCACGGTGTCGATGTCCCTCGGGTCAACCCCGGCCAACCTCAGATTGGCCGGCAGTGCCCCCATCAGCGGACCCAGCGCCGAGGTGCCGCCCGGATCGACAAGAACCAGATTCCTGCCGGTGTTCACCAGCAGGTGGTTCATGTGAAAATGATCATGCCTTGCATCAAGAAAGTGGTCCACCGCCAGTGCTTCGAACTCTTTGGCATCGGCATTCAACCCGACAGACGGGAAAAGCGGCTCGATCACCAGCGCGCCGTCGCTGATCGAAAGCGCATCGAACGCCCCGATCTTGAAGGGATAAAAGCGCGGCGGACCAGCCAGCGGCAGCGCCACGGGGGCAGCCCTTGCGTGATCGGGCAAGGCACTGGCGGCGGCCAGCACGGCGGCACCGGCAAACAGGCCGCGGCGCGTCACACCCGGTGGCGTGAACGTGGGTTTCGGGGATGGGGCGGTCATGGGATTCTCCTTGATACGCGCCGCAAGTTCATATTTATAAACCGATCTGTCAATAATTTGTTTATATAGTTTATCAATTAAAAACATTTGGTAAAAAAATATTTACTACATATACAAGCATGCATGATAGAAACAAAATCCGCCCGCGGCCGCCCGCGAGAGTTTGACACTGACACTGCGCTGGAAACCGCAATGCGGCTGTTCTGGCGCCAGGGATATGAGGCAACCTCGATGTCGGACCTGGTTGCCGCCATCGGCATCAACCGGGCCAGCGTCTATGCCGCCTTCGGTGACAAAGAGCAGTTGTTCCTGCGCGTGCTGAACCGCTATCGCGACCTGTTCTCTCGCCGCCCGCTTGCGGCCCTGACCGAGATCGAGGATCCTCATGCTGCAGTAGTGGCGTTCATGGAGCGGACTGCCGAACATCTGACCGATGAGCGGATGCCACGGGGGTGCCTGTTCGCCAATTCCATCCTTGAAAGCCCGCAAGGCTCGGAGCATATCTGCCGCGCCGTGGCCAGTGGCGTCGCCGATCTGGAAGACCTGCTGTATCGCGTCGTGCAACGTGCGGCAACCAGCGGCCAGGTGCCCGCCGGCACCGATTGCCGCGCATTGGCACGGTTCTATGTTGGTGTCGCGCAGGGCATGGCGCTGATGGCCAAGGTGTCCGCCGACCGCTCGCAGATCGCGGACATCGCCCACACCAGCCTTGCCGCCTGGCCCGTCATGCCCAAGGTCGCCTGACCGGTTTCGGCAATTCTTATCGCGCGGCCCGAAAAGGCACTACATCCGCCCGGTCTTGCGCAGCCGCACATGCCAGGACAGCGCCTCTTCCAGAATATGCGGGGTATGGCCGCCGAACTGGCAGGCCCTCTGATAGTAATCGTCCAGCGACGCGCGCCAATCTGGCGCCGCGCATCGGTCGATCACCCGCCGCGCCCGTTCGCGTGGGGCAAGGCCACGCAGATCGGCAAGGCCGTGTTCGGTTACCAGAATATCCACGTCATGTTCGGTATGATCGACATGGCTGACCATTGGCACCACCGATGAAATCGCCCCGCCCTTGGCGGTGGATTTCGAAACGAAGATCGACAGCAGCGCGTTGCGGGCGAAATCGCCCGACCCGCCGATGCCGTTCATCATCTGCGTGCCCATCACATGCGTGGAATTGACGTTGCCGTAAATGTCGAACTCCAGCGCGGTGTTGATGGCGATCAGACCCAGACGGCGCACCACCTCCGGGTGGTTCGAAATTTCCTGCGGGCGCAGGATCAGCCGCGATTTATAGCGGTCAAACTGGGGCATCACCTGCGCATTCTTTTCCGCCGACAGCGTGATGGAAGAGCCGGAGGCAAAGGTCATCTTGCCCGCATCCATCAGGTCAAAGGTCGAATCCTGCAAGACCTCGGAATACATCTTCAGATCATGGAACGGGCTGTCGATCAGCCCATGCAGCACCGCATTGGCGATGGTGCCGATCCCGGCCTGCAAAGGGGCAAGGCGGTTATCCATCCGGCCCGCTTTCACCTCGCTCAGGAAAAATTCGATCAGATGCCCGGCAATGGCGCGGGTTTCGTCATCAGGGGGCTGGATCGCCGCCGAACTGTCCTGCTTGTGGGTCATCACGATGGCCGCGATCTTCTCGGGCGGAATCGGGATGTAGGGCAGGCCAACCCGGCTGTCGGGCGTCACCACCGGAATCGGCATCCGGTTGGGTCGGTAGGTCGGAATGAAGATGTCATGCAGCCCCTCAAACGACAGCGGCTGCGCGGTGTTGATCTCGACGATCACCTTCGGCGCCAGAATAGCGAAAGAGGCCGAATTGCCCACCGAAGAGGTTGGAATGATCCCGCCTTCCTCGGTAATCGCCGCCGCCTCGATCACGGCAATATCCACGCCCGGAATCTGCCGGGTGCGCAATTGTTCCACCGTTTCCGACAGATGCTGGTCGATGAACATCACCTCGCCCGCATTGATCGCCCGGCGCAGGCCCGGGTCGGACTGAAACGGCATCCGGCGGGCGGTCACATGCGCCTCGGCCAGAATCTTGTCCAGGTCATGGCCCAGGCTCGCGCCCGTCATCAGTGTGATTTTCAGCGGCTCGGTCCCTGCCCGCTCGGCCAGCGCCAGCGGCACCGCCATCGCCTCTCCCGCGCGGGTAAAGCCCGACATGCCGACAACCATGCCATCTATGATCATCGCAGCCGCATCAGGGGCGGACATGATGCGCTGATGCAAGGCGGCGTTGCGGATACGGTCCAGCATTGGTCGTCTCGTTCGTTCAGGGCGGCTCTGTGTGAACTAGAGCAGCGCGGCCCATTTGCATACGATGGGATGCCGAAACCAGATATGCATAAATTGCATATCAACGCCAAAAAATGAATGGCAGATTGGCTAGGCCCCCAGTGCCGCCTTCCACGCGTGCCAGGACGCCTTGGGCAGCCGGGCCTGGGTTTCAAAATCGACATGCACCAGCCCGAAGCGTTTTTCGTAGCCCAGCGACCATTCATAATTGTCCAGAAGCGACCATGCCATGTAACCGGCCAGCGGCACTCCTTGGGCAATCGCCTGACGGCAGGCCTGCAAATGGCTGGCGTAATAGGCTATACGGTCGGCGTCGTCACAAACCCCGCCGCGCAGCACATCGGGCGCGGCCATGCCGTTTTCGGTGATATAAAGCGGCAGCGTACCGGTATAGTCGCGCGCCACCTGCACCAGAAACGCCTGCAAACCTTCGGGATATATCTCCCATCCCATCGCCGTCTTTGGCAGCGGGCCCTCCGCCTCGGCATGGGCGGGCCAGGGGCCATCGGTCGGCGCAATCCGCTTGCAGGTATAGTAGTTCAGCCCGAACCAATCCAGCGGCGCCTGAATCGTGGCAAAATCATCCTGCCAACCAACGGGCATGTGGGGGGCAAAGGCCTGCATCACCTCATCGGGGTAACTGCCCTTGAACAGACCCTGAGCAAAGAACCGGTTGTAATGGGCATCGTAACGCTGCGCCGCAGCAATGGCCTGCGGCGAGTCGTCGGCGGGATGGGCATATTCGAAATTGCACACCGCCCCCAGATTGCCCATCCCAAGGCCCCGCATCACCTGAATGGCGCGGCCATGCGCCAGCAGGATGTGGTGCATCGCCCGCGCGGTGGCCCGAATATCTCGCAGGCCCGGCGCATGCAGGCCCAGAAAATGCGACAGGAAGCCCACGCACCACGGCTCGTTGATCGGCGCGGCAGACCACACCCGGTCGCCCAAGCGGCGACAGACGACCTGCGCATAATCGACAAACCAGTTGGCAATATCGCCGTTGCGCCAGCCGCCCAGATCGGCCAGCGCCGACGGCAATTCCCAATGATACAGCGTCAGCGCCGGTTTGATGCCACGCTCCAGCATTCCATCCACCAGCCGGTCATAGAAATCGAGGCCCTCGGCATTCACCGCCCCGCGTCCCTCGGGCATGATCCGCGCCCAGGAGGTAGAAAAGCGGTAAAGGTCGAACCCCGCCGCCGCGATCAGGTCCAGATCCTTTGGCCAGCGGTGGTAATGGTCACAAGCCACAGCCCCATCCTCGGCCCGCACGACATTGCCGGGGGTGGCGGCAAAACTGTCCCAATGGGTCGGCCCTGCCCCGCCAAAGCGGTGCCCCTCGATCTGGTAAGACGAGGTGGCCGCGCCAAAAAGAAAACCGGGCGGAAACGTGCTGCGGCTGGGAATCATGTCTTGTCCTTCACAAAACCGGCGCTGGCCCGGTAGAGGTGCCAACGATCAGCGGCGCTTCCAGCAATTCCCCCACCGGCTTGGGAACCGCCGCCTTTCCCATCTCGATCTGCCGCAGCAACAGCCGCGCGCAGCGCCGCCCGGCATCACGAACCGAAGATCGGGTTGCGGTGAAAATCGGCTCGTCCCCGCCGTTGCGCAAATAGCTCAGATCGTCGTCATGCGTCAGGATTGACACATCGCGCCCCATCAGCAGCCCCAGATCGGTCAGCGCCCGCCGCACCCCCATCGCCGACAGCAGCGAAGAGGTCAGGAACGCTGTCGGCCTGCCGGTTCGCGCCAGCATCGCCATCGCCTCCTGGTATCCTTGGGCCTCTGTCATCTCGCCCGAAGCCATCAGCCCCGGATCGGCCTGCACCCCGCGCGCAGCCAGCGCCTGTTCAAACCCCAACCGGCGGCGATGGGCGAAATCCATCGTCTCTATCCCGTTGATCAGCGCAATGCGGCGGTGGCCCAGATCGATCAGAAACTCGGTTGCGCGCTGAAAGGCGCGGATGTTGTTCATGTCCACCCAGGAATATAGGCCAGTTTCCAACGTGGCGCGGCCATGCACGACAAAGGGCAGCCCCAGTTCGCGCAACAAACCGATCCGCGGCTCTGCCATCTTGGGGCCATGAACGATGCAGCCATCGACATTCTTCTTGGACCGGATTTCGCGGTAAATCCGGCCCTGATCGTCATCAGGCACGATGGTCAGCAGCAGATCATAGCCGGACCGGGCGTAAACCTCGCCGGCGCCGGCGATGAAATCGGCGAAAACCGGGTTCACAATTTCATGCTGGGTCGAGATCGGGATGACATGGCCGATTGCCATCGCGCGCCCCGTCGCCAGCCGCTTGGCCTGCGTATTGGGCCGGTAGTTATAGCGCCGCGCCGCATCCTCGACCCGGGCGCGCGTAACCTCTGACACCTCCGGATACCCGTTCAGCGCCCGGCTGACGGTGGTGGGTGACAGGTTCAACTGATCTGCCAGATCCTTAAGGTTCATGCCACAAGCCCTGCGGTCAACCAGCCAGCAGCCTGTGCTGCGCCACTCAAACCGCTTTGATTATCCCGACGCTATCGACAGCAAGCGCCAAGGTCAATGCGCCCGCGCGGGA
Source organism: Erythrobacter sanguineus (assembly GCA_943368305.1). Taxonomy (GTDB): domain Bacteria; phylum Pseudomonadota; class Alphaproteobacteria; order Rhodobacterales; family Rhodobacteraceae; genus Fuscibacter. Next base: position 4,565 of record CALRKX020000003.1, on the reverse strand, counting down.
ATTACCCGTATCACGGCGCACCATTTTGGCCAACGAAACAAGACCAGAAGGCCCACAGCTCAATCAGAATCGTTGACTTTGCATACGCCCTCGCTCACCTTGCGCCAGCCAAAGCGCTTTGGAACGGGAGTACCCATGCGCTTTGTCGTTCCGGCATTTCAGACGGACGGGTTTGGGAGGAAGACATGAAAAGACTGCTGACGCTTGGCGTGGCGATGGCCGCACTGACGACCACGGGCGCATTCGCGCAAGAGCTGAAATTCGCACCCGGCGAGGACAGCCGGTTCCACTGGGATTCGTTCGAAGCCCTGAAATCGCAGGACCTCAAGGGCCAGAAGATCACCGTCCTCGGCTCTTGGCTTGGCCCCGACAAGGCGCTGTTCGAAAGCGTCGCCGCGTATTTTGAGGCCGCGACCGGGGCCGACATCGTCTATTCCGGCTCGACCAGTTTCGAACAACAGATCGTCATTGATTCCGAAGCAGGCTCGCCCCCCGACATCGCGGTTTTCCCCCAGCCCGGCCTTGCCGCGGATCTGGCGAAAAAGGGGTATCTGCGCCCCCTGGCCGATGGCGTCGAACAATGGGTCAAAGACAATTACGCTGCCGGTGACAGCTGGGCCGCCTATGGCCGCTATGTCGGCAAGGACGGGGCAGAGCATATGTACGCCTTCCCCTACAAGGCGGATGTAAAATCTCTGGTCTGGTATGTCCCAGAAAACTTCACCGATGCGGGCTACGAAATTCCACAGACCATGGAAGAGCTGAAGGCGCTGACCGAACAGATCGTGGCCGATGGCGGCACCCCCTGGTGCATCGGTCTGGGATCGGGCGGAGCCACCGGCTGGCCCGCGACCGACTGGGTCGAAGACCTGATGCTGCGCATCAATACCCCTGCCGACTATGACGACTGGGTGACCAACAAACTGAAGTTCGACGATCCCAAGGTCATCGCCGCCATCGACGATTTCGGCTGGTTCGCCAAGACCGAGGCCAACGTGGCAGGCGGCGTGGCATCGGTGGCCGCCACCGACTTCCGCGACAGCCCCAAGGGCCTGTTTACCTCGCCGCCGCAATGTTACATGCACCGTCAGGCCAGCTTCATCCCGTCGTTCTTCCCCGAAGGCACGGTGATCGGGCAGGACGCCGACTTCTTCTATTTCCCCGCCTATGCCGACAAGGATCTGGGCAAGCCCGTTCTGGGCGCGGGCACCATGTTCGGCAAGCTGACCGACAACCCGGCTTCGGATGCTTTCATCGCCTTCCTTGAAACCCCGATCGCCCATGAGATCTGGATGGCGCAGACCGGTTTTGTCACCCCCTACAAGGGCGTGAATACCGATGTTTACGGCGATGCCACGCTGAAGAAGATGGGTGACATCCTGCTGAATGCCTCGACCTTCCGCTTTGACGGATCTGACCTGATGCCCGGCGCGATTGGCGCAGGCGCCTTCTGGACCGGCATGGTCGACTTTGCCGGCGGCAAGTCGGCGGACGAGGTTGCCAAGCAGATTCAGGCCACCTGGGACACCTTGGGCAAATAATCCCCACCGCATCGCCCGCCCCACATCCGGGGCGGGCACATCTGCCATCACCCGCCCAACCCGGCGGGACGGAGGAGCGCTATGGATCAGATCCTGTTCGGCCTGACCACAATCATCGTCGGCGTATTCGGCTGTGCGGCATGGTTCTGGGGCACCAATTTCCTGCTTGATGCCGCCCTGCCCGCACGCGGGCCGAATGCCGGGCGCAACATCACCCGCGCGGGCCTGATCCGGCCATGGCTGTTCCTTGGCCCGGCGCTTTTGGCGCTTGGCCTCTATCTGGTCTATCCAGTTTTCGAATCCATCTGGCGCAGCCTGCACGATTCCGCAGGTGAGAACTGGGTGGGCCTCTCGAACTATACCTGGTTGTTCTCCGACCCGAAATTTCAGGAATCCATCCTGAACAACCTTGTCTGGCTGCTGGTCGTGCCGTCGCTGGCCACCTTCTTCGGGCTGATCGCGGCGCAGGTGACCGACCGCATCCGCTGGGGTAATTTCGCCAAAAGCCTGATCTTCATGCCAATGGCGATTTCCTTTGTCGGGGCGGGCGTGATCTGGAAATTCGTCTATGATTTCCGCGCCGAAGGCCGTGACCAGATCGGCCTGCTCAACGCCATCGTGCAAGGCTTGGGGGGCGATCCGCAAACCTGGCTGTCGATCCCGTTCTGGAACAACTTTTTCCTGATGGCGGTGCTGATCTGGATTCAGACCGGCTTTGCCATGGTGATCCTGTCCGCCGCCCTGCGCGGCATCCCGGAAGAAACCATCGAGGCAGCCATTCTGGATGGTGCCAACCCGTGGCAATTGTTCTTCCGCATCAAGGTGCCGCAGATATGGGGCACCATCGCCGTGGTCTGGACCACCATCACCATCACCGTGCTGAAGGTGTTCGACATCGTCTTCGTGATGACCAACGGCCAGTGGGGGTCTCAGGTGCTGGCGAACTTCATGTATGACTGGATGTTCCGTGGCACGCCCGATTACGGGCGCGGGTCGGCCATTGCCATCGTGATCATGGCGCTGGTCACCCCGATCATGGTCTGGAACATCCGCAACGCCCGGCGGGAGATGCTGTGATGGAAAATATCGCCGGAACCAAAGCCCGCCTGACCTGGGCCGTGAACCTTGCCGCGCTGCTGCTGGTGATCGTCTGGACAGTGCCCACTTTGGGCCTGCTGGTGTCGTCCTTCCGCGACAAGGACCAGATCGCGGCAACGGGGTGGTGGCAATCGGCCTTCCCCTCGACCCAATCCTCGTTCTTCCGTGCAGGCACCGCGGCAGATCAGAAACAGGAAGGCGATCTGTGGGTGATCGCGGGCAACGTCCTGCAACCGGGCCAGCATATTGATGCCTGGGGCACCACGTCGAAGGCGCCCGATGCGCTGAAACCCGGCGATACGGCCGATCTTAAGGACGGCCAGCAGATTTCTGTCGGCCCCGATGGCAGCTATCGGCTGACCTCGCCCACCCAGTTTGCCGAGGGCAAGGGGATGCGGATTTTCTTCACCTCGACACAACCGCCCCGCTTCACCACCGAAAATTACGTCAAGGTGATCGGGGCCGAAGGTCTGGGCCGCGCCTTCCTGAACACGATGACGGTGACGATTCCGGCCACCATAATTCCCATCCTGATCGCCGCTTTCGCTGCCTACGCCTTGGCATGGATGGATTTTCCGGGCCGTGCGCTGATTGTCGCGGGCATCGTCGGGTTGCTGGTGGTGCCCCTGCAACTGGCGCTGATCCCGCTGCTCAAGTTCCACAACGACATCGGGCTGGGCAAAAGTTACCTTGGCATCTGGCTGGCCCATACCGGGTTCGGCCTGCCCCTCGCGATCTATCTGCTGCGCAGCTACATGATCGGCCTGCCGCGAGAGATCATTGAAAGCGCCCGCGTCGATGGCGCGACCGAGTTTCACATCTTCCGCAAAATCATCCTGCCCCTCAGCTTTCCGGCGCTGGCATCCTTTGCGATCTTCCAGTTCCTGTGGGTGTGGAACGATCTGCTGGTGGCGACCGTCTTCCTTGGCAACCGGCCCGACCAACTGGTGATGACGGGGGTTCTGCGCGAACTCCTCGGGTCCAAAGGCGGCGATTGGGAGATCCTTGCCGCCTCGGCCTTCATCTCCATCGCGGTGCCGTTGCTCGTCTTCTTCTCAATGCAAAAATACCTGGTGCGCGGCCTTCTGGCCGGCTCGGTCAAAGGTGGCTGAATGAACATGCTGAAAAAAGACCCCGACTGGTGGCGGGGCGCCGTGATCTATCAAATCTATCCGCGCAGCTTTCAGGATACGAATGGCGACGGCATCGGCGATATGGCGGGCATTGCCCAGCGCCTTGGCCATGTCGCCTCGCTGGGGGTGGACGCGATCTGGATTTCGCCGTTTTTCACCTCGCCCATGAAAGACTTTGGCTATGACGTGTCGGATTATTGCGACGTTGACCCGATGTTCGGCACACTGGCCGATTTTGATCAGGTGATTGCAACCGCCCACTCCCACGGGCTGAAGGTAATGATCGACCTTGTGCTGTCGCACACCTCGGATCAGCATCCCTGGTTCAAGGACAGCCGCGCCAGTCGCACCAACCCCAAGTCCGACTGGTATGTCTGGTCCGACCCCAAGCCCGATGGCACCCCGCCCAACAACTGGCTGTCGATCTTTGGCGGCTCGGCCTGGCAATGGGATGCGCGGCGCGAACAATATTACCTGCACAACTTCCTGACCTCGCAGCCCGACCTGAATTTCCACTGCGCTGCGGTGCAAGAGGCGCTGCTGGATGTCGCCCGCTTCTGGCTGAAACGCGGGGTCGATGGCTTCCGGCTGGATACCATCAACTTTTACATGCACGACGAACTTTTGCGCGACAACCCGCCCCTGCCGGTGGCCGAACGCAACGACCAGACCGCGCCCAAGGTCAACCCCTACAACCACCAGCGCCACCTCTACGACAAGAACCACCCCCGCAATGTCGAGTTCCTGAAACGCCTGCGGGCAGAGATGGACCCCTATGGTGCGGCCGCCGTGG
>CALRKX020000002.1:0-30369 GCA_943368305.1 Erythrobacter sanguineus | reverse complement strand
TGGCGTATCGCGTGAGGCGCAGGACGCCATGGCGCTCGCCTCTCAGACCAAGGCAGCAGCGGCCCAGGCCAACGGGCGTCTGGCGCAAGAGATTACTCCCGTCATCATCCCGCAGCGCAAAGGGGAGGTGTTGATCGTGGACCGCGACGAACACCCGCGCGCCACCACTCCAGAGGCTTTGGCCAGGCTCAAGCCCCTGTTCCCCAATGGCTCGGTCACCGCAGGCAACGCCAGCGGCGTCAATGACGGGGCCGCCGCGCTGATCCTTGCCAATGCCGCCACCGCCGCCCGTCATGGCCTGACCCCGATCGCCCGCGTGTTGGGTGGTGCCACGGCGGGCGTGCCGCCGCGGATCATGGGCATCGGCCCTGCGCCCGCCTCGCAAAAGCTGATGGCGCGGCTGGGTCTGACCGCCACCGATTTCGACGTGATCGAGTTGAATGAAGCATTTGCGGCCCAAGGGATTGCAACCCTTCGTCAGTTGGGGCTGGCCGATGACAATGCGCGCGTAAACCCCAACGGTGGTGCCATTGCCCTTGGCCATCCGCTTGGGATGAGCGGGGCGCGCCTGACCGGCACCGCCGCCTTGCAATTGCACCTGACCGGGGGGCAGCGATCGCTGTCCACCATGTGCATTGGGGTGGGGCAGGGCATCGCCATCGCGTTGGAGCGCGTCTGACCGCAGATTGCCGCCGCGGCGAAAGGGTTCGACCTGCCGCGGCTGTTTTCATCAGTTGCCTTCTTTGAAGCGCTGACAACAGCCCTCCGCGTGTTGCGGTTGGGCTGCAAAAGCCATGGCCGGCAACAGGGCGATTTCAAACGTGGCTGATAGCGTCATGCCCCGCTTTGGCGCGCGGCGCGCCACCTCACATATTCATACATAATCTTAAAAATCGTAAAATAATCGAAAAAACATTTGACATGCATCAATTTTCGAAAAAGTATTGACCATCGGCTGGGGAGGTCCAGATCGCCAATCAAAATCCGTATTCCCTTGAATATTGAACATATTCAAGGGGTTCAAAATGGGCGCCTTGCGCCATGGGGAGGAACGATGCGAGTTTTTACAAGAAAATGCATGACGGCAGGCGTAAGTGCGCTGTTGTCGCTGGGACTCGGGGGCAGCTCCACGGTCCAGGCTCAGGATAAGCCGTTCGAGGGCGTTTCACTGAACGCCGTGATCCGCACCGGCCCGGTACTGGCCAAGCGGACCGCAGAACGCGCGGTCGAGTTCGAGGCAAAGACCGGCGCCAAGATTACCATCGTCGAAGTGCCGACCGAAGAAATGTTCCAGAAGGTCATGACCGATTGGTCCTCGGGCACCAATTCGATCGACATCGGCTTTCTGATCAGCCCCTGGATCGCCGAATTCGCCGGGGGCGGCTTCCTGACCGATCTTTCCGACCGCGTCGCTGCCGATACGGCGCTGAATGTCACTGACATCGCGCCCTATTTCCGGGAGTTTGCGCAGAACTTCAACGGCAAGACCTATGGCCTCGTCATCGATGGCGACTTCCACATGGTCTATTACCGTACCGACGTTCTGAAAGACCTGGGGATGCAGCCGCCCAAGACCTGGGACGACTATCTGAAGGTGGCCGAGGCGGCGAATGGCAAGGATCTGAACGGCGACGGCGAGGCCGATTATGGCTCTTGCATGTTCAAGAAGCGCAACTCGATTTCCTACTGGGGACTGTTGTCGGTTGCGGCGGGTTATCTGCAATCGCAGGGCACGGCGCAGGGCATGTTCTTTGACAAGGAAACCATGAAACCGCTGGTCAACAATCCAGCCTTTATCAAGGCCTTGGAGATCTACAAGAAATCGGGCGAATTCGCACCGCCGGACGAGCTGAACCAGGATATCGGCGCCAGCCGTGGCCTGTTCCTGTCAGGCCGTTGCGCCCTGACGCTGGATTGGGGTGATATTGGCCCGTTGTCGATTGATGAGACGCAATCCAAGGTCAAGGGCAAGGTCGGTTCTGAAATCCTGCCCGGTTCGACCGAGGTGCTGAACCGTGAAACCGGTCAGCTTGAAGCCTGCAATGCCACCCTTTGCCCCTATGCCGAAGATGGCGTGAACCGCACCCCCTATTCTGCTTTTGGTGGCTGGCTGGGCACGATCAACGCCAATCTGAAGGATGAAAAGAAGGTCGAAGCGGCCTATCAGTTCCTGTCCTACATGAACCAGGCGGCGCAATCGAACACCGATGTCACCATTGGCTGGACGGGTATGAACCCCTATCGCATTTCGCAAACCAACTCTATCGACCCTTGGGTTGCGGCGGGTTTTGATGCAGATTCGGCCACCAACTATCTGGCCGCGCTGAATGCGTCGCTCAACAGCCCGAACATGGCCTCGGATCTGCGCATTCCCGGTTCGGCGCAATACCTTGGCACCGTACTGGATACCGAACTGGCGCGTTATCTTGCGAACGAGATCACGGCGGAAGAAGCTGCCGCCAACATCGAAGCCGGCTGGGAAGAGATCACCGATGATCAGGGTCGCGACCAGCAACGTGAGCTTTATGTGGGTGGCCTTGCCATCACCAACAAATAAGTGAGAACGATGACCGACGTGTTCACACCGTCAGACAAGGTCGAGGGGCGCACAGCCCCTCGACTTCCCGCTTCACTCTGGCGGCGATGGTCCGACTGGCTGGATCGCCGGGCCGAAATGGCCTTTCTGATGCCGGCGGTTGTTCTGATCCTGGCCTTTTCGATCCTGCCACTGGTCATGTCGCTGATCATTGCGCTGTCGCGGCTGAAATTGCAGGCGGGGGGCTTCAGGATCCGGTTTGTCGGCCTCCAGAATTTTGAAAAAATCCTGTTCGGCTCCGAGCAGTATCATTTTCTGGGCACCTTCGGTGGCATGTCCGTGGTGGGCTATCTGGTTGCCACGGCATCCGGGGTTGCCCTGCTCTGGTGGCTTTACCGGACAGCCCGCGGCGGGGCCTCGGCTTTGGGTCTGGCGGGCAGATCGATGACTGCCCTTGTTGGCTGGGGCTGTGTGCTGATGTTCTCGGCCACGCTGCTTAGTGGCCATCTGATGGGCACGCTGGGCATGACACTGACTTATGTGATCATCGGCTGTTCGGTGCAATTCGCCATCGCCACCGCCCTGGCTGCCATTTGTGCGCGCGAGATCAAGGGCCGCGGCTTTTTCCGCGTGTTGTTCTTCGTGCCCTTCACCATCACCCCCGCAGGCGTGGGCTATTGCTTCCGCATGCTGGCCGAAACCCAGACCGGCCCGTTCAAGCCGCTGTTCGTCTATTTCGGTCTGGGTGACTTTGCCTGGAACTCTGACATCTGGATTTCACGCCTGGTGATCATTGCGGCTGACAGCTGGCAGTGGATTCCCTTTATCTTCATCATCATGCTGGCGGCGTTCGAGAATGTCTCGCGCGATCAGGTCGAGGCGGCCCATGTTGATGGGGCTTCCGGCCTGCAAATCTTCCGCGAGGTCATCTGGCCACAGGTCGCTCCGGTGGCTTCGACCGTCATGCTGATCCGGGTGATCGAGGCATTCAAGATCATCGACCTGCCCAACATCATGACTGCCGGAGGCCCCGGTATCGCCACGGAATCCACCACGCTGCACGCCTTTCTGAAGTGGCGGGCGCTGGATTTCTCGGAATCGGCGGCGGTTGCGTACCTTCTGCTGATTGTTGCGGTCGTGTCCTGCCTGTCCTTCTTCAATCTGGTTGTTCACCGCAATGCAAAGGGGAAGGCAGATGGCTGACCTGTCGTCTCAACCGTCGCTCTGGCTGCGACTGACCACACCAAAACGTCTGGGGGCTTTCAGTAAACTCGGGGCCATCGGGGTCTATGGTCTTCTGGGCCTGTGGTCGCTGGTGATCCTGTTCCCGCTGTACTGGCTGATCGTCACCTCTTTCAAACTGCCGATCCATGTGAATTCAGGGCCGGTCTATCTGCCCTTCGTGGATTTCCAGCCCAGCCTGCACGCCTGGCGCAGCATTCTGGTTGAGGACGGGGCGACCACACGCAAGGTGTTCGTCAATTCGGTCATCGTGACCCTGGGGGCTACAGTGCTGTGCACGCTGCTGGGGTCGATGGCGGCCTATGCCTTGGCGCGGATGCGGTTTCAGCCGAAACTTGGCTCAATTCTGGTCTTTGCGCTGCTGATCGTGGCCAGCGCGGTCGCCATCGGGGTTTTCGGGCTGGACTGGCGTCTGGTGGTTGCCTCGGCACTGGCGTTGTTCTTTCTTGTGTTGCGCAGCCTGGGGCGGCGGTTCAAGGCCAGCCTTGGTAATCAGGACATTCTGTTCTGGATGCTGTCTCAGCGCATTCTGCCGCCGGTTGTCACCATTCTGCCGGTCTACCTGCTGTTCCAGAACCTTGGCCTGCTGGATACGCATGTCGCGCTGATCCTGACGCTGACCGTGGTCAACCTGCCGATCGTCGTCTGGCTGATGCATGACTTTTTCGCGGCCCTGCCGATAGAGCTGGAGGAAAGCGCCAAACTGGATGGCGCCTCGCGGTTCTATATCTTCCGCGAGATCATCCTGCCGATTTCCCGCACGGGATTGGCGGCGACCAGTCTTCTGGTGCTGATCCTGTGCTGGAATGAATATCTGATGTCGCTCTTCCTGACCTCGACCAAGGCGCAGACCATGCCGATCCTGATCGCGGTGATGAACACGGGTGAGAGGGGCGTCTTCTGGTGGAGCATGTCGGCCATCATCCTGTTGATGATCCTGCCGGTCATCGTGATGGCCTTTGTCCTGCAACGCTTTATTTCCAAGGGCCTTTTGATCGGGGCCGTGAAGGGATGACCATGAAAGATCATATCACGCAGGCCACAACCGCCGGGTTGACCATCAAGGGGCTGCGCAAGAACTACGGCAAGGTGCAGGTGGTCAAGGGGCTGGATCTGGAGATTCAGCCGGGCGAGTTTCTGGTGCTGCTGGGGCCGTCGGGTTGTGGCAAATCGACCGCTCTGCGCATCATTGCGGGGCTGGAAGAGGCGGATGAGGGCTCGATCACACTGGGCGGGCAAGATATCACCCATGCTCTGCCGAAAGAGCGTGACATCGCAATGGTGTTCCAGTCTTACGCGCTTTACCCCCACAAGACGGTGGCCGAAAACATCGGCTTTCCGCTGAAAGTGCGGGGGGCCGCCCCTGCGGTGGCCGAGGCGGCCATTCTGGATGCCGCCCGCCAGGTAGAACTGGAGCCGCTTTTGGCGCGCTATCCCCGCGAATTGTCGGGTGGCCAGCGGCAACGGGTGGCGCTTGCCCGCGCCATGGTGCGCCGGCCGCTGGCCTTCCTGATGGACGAACCGCTGTCGAACCTTGATGCCAAGCTGCGCGGTTATATGCGGGCCGAGTTGAAGCGGATGCAGTATGATCTGGGCATCACCACAATCTATGTGACGCATGATCAGGTTGAGGCGATGACGCTGGCGCACCGCGTTGCCATCCTGTCCGATGGCGTAGTGCAGCAGATCGGCACTCCGCGCGAAATCTATTCGAATCCGGCCAATGTTTTCGTTGCGGGCTTCCTTGGTGCGCCGCCGATGAACTTCCTGCCGGGCGAAATTCGCGGCGGTGCCTTTGTTCACGGTGCCACCAGAATCCTCGTCACGGGTGCACCCGATTGCAGCGCGAAGCTCGGCTTTCGCCCCGAGGATGCGCGGATCTGCGAGTCGGGCGCAGGGCGTTTTGATGCCAAGGTCTATGCGTCGGAACTGATCGGGGATCACACCCTAATCACGGTCGATCTGGATGGCGCCCATATCGTGGTGAAAATGCCCAAGGAATTCGAAGCAGATTTCGACAAGACCGTCGGCATCGGATTCGCCGCCCATGCGGGGTATTTGTTTGACGCCGACAGCGGGATGCGCCTTGCCGCCTCGGTCGCTGCGTAAAGGAGAAACCATGAAAGCCGTCCGTTTCCACGCTGCCCGCGATGTGCGGGTCGAGGATGTGCCTGCCCCCGATCAACCGCTTGGCCCGCGTGAAGTGTTGATCAAGCCGATTGTCTGCGGCATCTGCGGCACCGATCTGCATGAATACCTTGCCGGGCCCATTGTCACGCCCACCAGACCGCACCCCCTGTCGGGTGCGACCAATCCGCAAATTCTGGGCCATGAATTCAGCGCCCTGGTGGTGGACCGCGGGCGTGAGGTGACGCATGTGGCGGTAGGTGACCGCGTGTCGATCCAGCCGCTTGTCACCCCACGCGACGACTATTTCGCCAAACGTGGCCTGTTTCATCTGAACCCCAACATGGCCTGCATCGGGCTTAGTTGGAAATGGGGGGGCATGGGCGAGTATGCCGTGGTCAATGACTACAACGTGACGCGCATCCCTGAAACGCTGACCGATATTCAGGGCGCAATGGTCGAGCCGGGCGCCGTGGCGCTTTACGGTGTTGAGCGCGGCGGCGTTGGTGCCGGGTCAACCGTTCTGGTGTCGGGTGCCGGTCCGATTGGCGCGATGACCATTCTGGCGGCACGGGCTGCGGGCGCATCGCTTATCTTCGTTTCGGAACCCAATGAGATCCGCCGCAAGATCGCCGCTGCGCTGGTGCCCGGCGTGATCGCGTTGAACCCAAATACCGATGACATCCCCACCATGATCCGCGACCTGACCGAAGAGGGCGTGGGTGTCGATGTGGCGCTGGAATGCGTCGGGCTGGAGCGGTCGTTGAACCTGTGTGCCGATGTGGTGCGCCGGGGCGGCAAGGTGGTGCAGGTTGGCCTTCACATGAAGCCCGCCAGCATCGACGCCATGCTTTGGGCGCTGAAGGACATCACGGTCGAAGCGACCTGGTGTTTTCAGGTTCAGATGTGGCCGCGCATCATCCAGATGATCGAGAATGGCCTTTATCCCGTTGAAAAGGTGGTGACGAACCAGATCGCTGCCGAAGACGTGGTGGAAAAGGGCTTCAAGGAATTGCTGAATCCCAGCGGGCAGAACCTGAAGGTTCTGGTGCGGGTTTAAGGGGGAAGACATGGGACTGGATATTTTCTCGCTGAAGGGTCGTATCGCCCTGGTCACCGGCGCTGCGGGCGGCATGGGAGAGGCGATCAGCCGCCAACTGGGCCGGATGGGTGCCCATGTCGTGCTGGCCGATATCAGCGCAGGCGTACATGCCATGGCCGCAACGCTGATGGAGGAGGGGCTGTCCTGCGAGGCGCTGACCTTTGATGTAACCAGCAGCACCTCGGTCGATCAGTTGGCGGATGCCATCGTTGCCAAGCATGGTCGCGTCGATATCGCCATCGCCAATGCGGGCATGTCCTATGACGTGGCGACCGAGGATCACACGGATGAGCAATGGCGACGCGTGATGGCGATCAATCTGGATGGGGTGTTCTATACCATCCGTGCCTTTGGCCAGAAGATGCTTACCCAGGGCAGCGGGTCGATCATCGCGATCTCCTCGATTTCGGGCGTCAAGCATGTCCGGCCGGAAAAACATCTGGGGTATGACGCAACCAAGGCGGCCGTGGCCCATATGTGCAAGGTGACGGGCTGCGAATGGGTGGCGCGCGGGGTGCGGGTCAATGCGGTCGGGCCGGGCTATACCAATACCAAGATGCTGCGCGACGTCGGGATGAGCCAGCCCGAGGTTCTTGCGCAATGGTTGGACGACACGCCCGCCCGCCGGTTGATGGAGCCGAACGAGATCGCCCAGACCATCGGCTTTCTCGCATCCGATGCGGCCAGCGGCATTACCGGGCAACTGATCATGGTGGATGGCGGCTATTCGGTCAGCTAGGCGGATCTTGCAAAAGGCTGGGACGATGCGTTGAACTTTCCAAATCCCGGCCTAACATGCGATAAATCGTGATGATCCGCTTTGACAGGGAGAAGTTGGCTGCATGAAGGACAAGGATACCGGACTGACGCTGGCGACTTCGGTTTATGAAAGCATTCGTCACGACATCATGAATGGTGGAATCAAGCCGGGCGACAAGCTGGCCTTTGATGCGCTGCGAGATAAATACTCTATCGGAATCAGCCCTTTGCGTGAGGCTTTGAACAGGCTGCATTCGGAAGGCTGGGTTGAGCGGGAAGAGCAGAAGGGGTTCCGAGCCGCCGAGATTTCCGAGGCAGAGCTTCGCCAACTGGTCCGTACCCGCATACTGATTGAAGGAGCGGCCATCACCGAGGCCATCCGCCTGGGTGATGTCGCCTCGGAAGAGGCGCTGGTGCTGGCCTTTCACCGCCTGAAGAAAGAAAAGCGTCTGGCGGACGGGGAGAGATCAGCCACATGGGAAAAGTGCCACCGGGATTTCCACATGGCGCTGGTCGCAGGGGCCAAGCTGCCGCAGATGACAGCCTTTGCCGCACAACTTTTTGATATTGCAGAAAGATACCGCATCCTTTGTGCCTCTGGCTACCCAGAGAGGAACGAGCGCGACGAACATGCCGAGATTGTCGAAGCCTATCTGCAGGGCGACGCCGCGCGCACAGTTGACCTGCTGGCAGCGCATTATCAAGTCACCGTGGACATGATCGTCAAAGCCTCGTTCTCGTAAGCCCAACCCAATCTGCTAAGCCGTTTGCGCCTTTGTCATTGGCAAAGGTGTGGCTTTGCTGTGCCATCTTTCCTGCACTCTTCGTCGTGATCCAGCGTCTCATACGAAAATACGGGATTTTTTAATAAATAATCGAAAATATATTTGACACAGTATGTTTTTGGAAAGAAATTGACTGTTAACGGCTGTTTCATCGGGCGTCGATTGGCGAAGGGGATCGCAAAATTCTGGATCACGATCCTCTCACAATGCGTCCTTGCAGCGCCCATCGCCGACCTGACCAGCGGCCTGTTCTGGTCAACCAATCTTCTTGCAGCACATCGGGACGAAAGCTGCCGGCACCGTGAAAGGGAATTCTAAGATGAACGTTGAGACCAAGCGCGGCCCACGGATCGCCTTTCTGGGAACCGGCGCGCAGGGGGCGTCGATTGCCGCCGATTTCGCCCTGGCCGGCCATGACGTGACCTTCATCGACCAATGGCCGGCCCATGTGGAGGCCATCCGCGCGAATGGGATCACGGTCAACCTGCCGACGCGCACCATCAATGCCAAAGTGCCTGCCCTGCATCTGTGCCAGGTGGCCGAGGTCAAAGAGCCGTTCGACCTGATCTTTCTGGTCGTCAAAGCGTATGACACCAAATGGGCCTGCGAGTTGATCAAGCCGGTACTTGCCCCCGACGGGCTGGTTGTGGGCCTGCAAAATGGCATGACGCATGAAGATATCGCCGCCATCATCGGGCGTGAGCGCACCATCGGCGCGGTGATCGAGATTGCCTCCAACATGTGGGTTCCCGGCGTCACCAACCGCCAGAATGACCATGACACTTCATGGTTCGCCCTGGGGGCGCTATCACCGGAAACCCAGCCTCGGGTAGAGGCGGTGGCCGAAATCCTGCGCTGCACGGGGCGCGTGGAGGTGATGGAGGACATCCGCTCTGCCAAATGGATGAAGCTGGTGGTCAATGCAGCCGAACTGATCCCCTCGGCCATCATCGACATGGCGCTGAACGATGCCGCCCGCTATCCGGGGATGCTGGAGGTGATGCGAGAGGCCGGTTACGAGGCGATGCGCGCCGCCCTTGCCGATGGGGCCAGCATCATTTCAATCATCGGGATGCCCCCGAACACGTCGAACGACCCCGAGCGCTATGTCGATGACATTTTCGAAACCGTTCTGACGACCTTCTCACTGGAGGGCACACTGACCACATCATTGCAAGACTGGCGCAAGGGCCGCCGGGCCGAGGTGCAGGAGGTGAACGGTTGGGTCGTCGATATCCTGCGCGCCCATGGTCAGGAGGCGCCGGTGAACCAACGTGTCGTCGAGATCGCCTTTGAAATCGAAAACGGCAAGCGGGTGGCCGAACAGGCGAATTCTGCCGACATGATCCGCATTTACAACGAGGCGACGGCTTTGGCCTGATCGTCTGACGGCGCGCATTCTGTGCGCTCCCGGCAGGGATGCGCGCCAACCACTCTTCGCAAAGGGCTTTCCATGACCGATACCAAGCTTGCCATTCTGACCGGGGCCGCCGGTGAAGTGGGGCGCGCCGCCGCGCGCCAGTTTGCCGACAGCGGCTGGTCGCTGATCCTGTGTGACCGCAGCGACGCCGTGAAGGCACTGGCGGCTTCGCTGGCTAAGGAGACCGGGCGGACCTGTCTGGGTGTCACGATGGATCTGAGCCGGGATGCCGAGGTCGATGCCGTTGCAGCCTTGGCCGAACAGACTGGCATTCCCTTGCAGTTTCTGGGGCTGATCGCCGCGATCAACCATCCGGCCGTCAGCATCGAAGGCCTGGACATGGCGGTCTGGGATCAGGTTCAGGCCATCAATCTGCGGGCCAATGTGAAATTCATCAGCGCCTGCGTGCCGCTGCTGCGCAAGGGCGGCAATGCCTCGATCGTAACTGTCTCCAGTTTTTGGGGCCGAGAGGGCCATGCCTATTTCAGCCCCTATTGCGCCTCGAAAGCCGCGCTTATCTCGTTGACGCAAAGCGTCGCGGCCGAGCTGGCCCCGGCGATCCGGGTGAATTCGGTCGCGCCGGGCAATATCGACACGCCGATGCATTTCAACGCCCTGGCGGTAGAGGCGGCGAAGCGTGCCATCTCGAAGGAAGAGATGCAGGCAATCGAGTGGAACAAGATCCCGATGGGCCGCCCGGCCTCGACCGCTGAAATCGCCTCTGCGATCCATTTCCTGTCCACCGATCAGGCGAGCTATTTCATCGGGGCCACGCTGGATGTGAACGGTGGCTGCCGGTTTACCTGAGACAGCCAGCGACTGCGAACGGCAAAGCGCATGGGTGACCATGCGCTTTTGTCATTTCAGAGCCACATAGGTCTGCGGGTCCAGCATGCTGGCGCGCACGGCCACATGGGTGCCCGTCACCTCGACCAGTTTGTCGCGCAGCCTGGCGCAAACCGCTGTCACTCTGTCGCGGGTCCGGTCTGGACGGGGCAGGATCTGCATTTCCACCCCGATCCGTGGCAGGTCTGGCATGGCCAGCACCGGGATCACGGCAAACTGGCAGGCCGCCACAGGAACATCCAGATCAGCGCAAAGCTGTGCCCGGATCGGGACCAGCGCCAAAGCCAGCCGGTCCCGGCACGCGGGGTAAAGGGTTTCGTCCACATAGATCTTCAGGTTGGGCATCTATGGCTCAAACAGGTGTCAGCACGAAATCGAACGGCGACCGCCACTGTGTCGCTGCACCTGCCAACCGCTCAAAAGGCGCGATCAGCGTCTGCTTGACGCCAAAGACTGCATCGCTTTCCAGATAGCTGTCGTCGCCCACGAACGTATGGGTCACAAGCTTCTGGAACCCCGGCGCGGTGACCAGATAATGCATATGGGCGGGGCGAAAGGGATGGCGGCCAAGGTGGCCCAGCATCTTGCCGACCGGCCCGTCATCCGGGATCGGATAGCTGACCGGTTTGATGCCGACAAAGCGGTATGCGCCATCCTTGCCGGTGATGAAGCGTCCCCGATTGTTCCATTTCGGCTGGATGCCGGGTTGCTGCACGTCATAAAAGCCATCCGCATTGTCGGACCAGACATCGACACAGGCCCCTTCGATCGGGTTGCCGTGCAGGTCGATCACCTTGCCCTCGAACAGACAGGGCTCGCCCTTGCCATCCAGAGAGATGACGTCACCCATCTGGCGGATCGGGGCGTCGGCCACATGGAAGGGGCCGAAGACGGTGTTTTCGGTCGCCCCGGCGGGCCGGCGGTTGCCCATCGCATCGACCAGCATCGAAAAGCCCAGCACGTCAGACAACAGGATGAATTCCTGGCGTTCGGCGCTGCATATCTGGCCGGTCGTGGTCAGGAAATCGATGGCGATATCCCATTCGCCCTGCGTCAACTGGATGTCCTTGGCAAATGCGTGCAAGTGCCGGACCAAAGAGGCCATCACCTGTGCCAGACGCGGGTTGATGTTGGTCGCCATCCGGGCGTTCACGGTTTCAACCGATGTGTCTTCGCTGAAATACTTCATATGTCCTCCTCGGGGTCTTGGGTCAGGCGGCGGGGGCGGCGCCGCTCCAGGCGCGCCGCAAAAGGCCGCGCAGGGCCTCGCGCTCCAACGGGCGCGGGTTCCAGTAGGGGCGTGACAGGGCAAGGTCTTCTGCGCGGCCAAGCTGGTCTTCGGTCAGACCAAGCGCGCGAAGGGACGTCGGCGCCCCCAGCGATCGGGCAAAACCTGCAAGGCCCTCTGCCGCCGTCGGGGTGCCAAACAGTGCGGCAAGGGGGGCAAGCTGATCGGGAACAGCCGCCTCGTTATAGGCAATCGCATGGGGCAGGATCACTGCATGGGTTTCGGCATGGGGCAGGCCGAAAGACCCGCCCAGAACGTGGCAGAGCTTGTGGTGCAGGGCCATGCCGACCTGCCCCAGAACGGTGCCACACAGCCAGGCACCATACTGCCCCTCGGCCCAGGCCACCAGATTGGCCGGATCACTTTTGATCGCGGGCAGGGCCGAGACGAAGGCTCGGATGCCCTCTACCGCCATCAGCGAAGAAATCGGGTTGCGGTCGCGGGCATAAAGCCCCTCTGCGGCATGGGCAACGGCGTTCAGGGCACTGGAGGCCGCCATGGCAGGCGGTAACGTGCGGATAAGTTCGGGGTCATAGATGATCGCCGCCGGGCGCACGCGTGGATCGGTCAGCGTGGTCTTCTCGCCCTTCTCGGTCTGGCCCAGAATGGGCGTGGCCTCGGACCCGGCAAAGGTGGTTGGGATGACGATTTGCGGCAGGCCAGTGCGCAGCGCCAATGCCTTGCCAAGACCGATGGTCGATCCGCCGCCGATTGCCACCAGACAATCCGCGCCGCTGGCTGCCAGCAGGGCCATCGCCTTTTCTGTCACCTCTGTCGGCGTGTGCATCACGGCACCGGCAAACCGCCCGGCGGCCAGTGTGCCAAGGCGCTCTGCCAGCGAAATTCCTGCCTGCTCCTGCTCTGCGGTGGTCAGCACAAAGGCACCACGGCAGTCGAGCGCGGCGATCTCCTCGGCGACCAAGGCCACCGCACCGGGGGCAAAGCGCACGGTGACCGGGGCACCCTGCCAGCGGAATTCAGGCATGAAATACGAAGGAACAGACATGGCAGGCCTTTTTTGCGCAGGTCCTGCCCTGGAGAGACCCAGGGCAGGACGTTGGGTTGGGGTCAGTCGGCGATGGTCAGGGTGACCTTCACCGCTTCGGCCGGTTTTGCACCGATCTCATAGCCAAGGGCGGCCTCTTTCAATGGCAGGGTGTGGGTCTGGATCGGTGACAGGTCGATGCCAGTCCGCCCCAGAAACCGCACTGCCGATGGCCAGACCCCGGGCGAGCCGATGCAGCCCTTGACGGTCAGATCCTTGATCTGGATCTTGCCCAACTCCACCGGGAATTTCTGACCGATGTTGATGCCGACCATGGAAACCCGCCCTTCGGGTCGGGCATAGTCGAACACCGCAGCCAGCGAGGCAGAGTGGCCTGCCGCCTCGACCACCAGATCGGCGCCGCCCTTGGTCATTTCCTCGATCTGGCCCGCAGCATCGCCACCCGAAGGGTCGATGACCGCATCCGCGCCCAGCCGCAGGGCCACCTCGCGGCGCAGCGGAATCGGGTCCACCACAATCACCCGCGCGCCCATGCCGATGGCCGCCGCCGCGGAGACAAGACCGATGGTTCCGCCCCCCGAAACCACCACCGTCTCGGATGCATTGGTGCCGCCATTGCGCAGAACGGCATAATAACCGCAGGTAAACGGTTCAATCAGCGCGGCCTTGGCGTCATCCACCTCGTCGGGCAGCACATGCAGCCATTCGGGGCGGGCAGCAAAGAACTCGCGGTCGGCGCCGTCCATCGAAAAGCCAAAGTGGTGGATGCGTTCCGGCGTGCGGATCACGCATTCGCCAACCACACGGTCGCCCACGCGCAGCCCTTTGACATTGCGGCCAACCTCGACGATCTCACCCACCCATTCATGGCCGGGGGTGACGGGATAGCTGATCGGGATGATGTAGCGCCCTGCCAGAAGCTCATAATCCGAATGGCAGATGCCCACCCGGCGCGAGCGGACCAGCACCTCGTTTTCAGTGATCGACGGCATTGGCGCATCAACCACCTGAAGGTCGTTCGGGGTCTTGAAAATCAGGGATTTCATTGGATGCCTCCGGTTTTGACGGTTTCGGTGCGCCCGGACAGGGCCGAGGTGAAGACAGCTTCCAGAAGGGCAATGGTATCGACCATCTGCTGTCCGGTGATCGGATACCCGCCGCCTGCCCGGACGGCGCGGGCAAAGGCCACAAGATTGTCGCGCACCGGTTCGGCCTTGGGCACTTCGGTTACAGTGATCGGCTGACCCTTCAGCCCGGTCGTCACCACCCAACCATCGGGCGATTCCACATGTGCCTTGTCGCGGATGTCGATCCAGCCCAGCGAGCCGAAGACCGCAAACCGCGAAAAGAACGGATTGGCCAGTGAGGCCGAGACATAGGACGTGCCGCCATTGGCAAAGCGGGTAAAGGCGGCAATCGTATCGCCCTGCGGCAGTTGCGACGACAGATTTTCGCACACCACGGTGGTTTCCGCCGCAGCCCCCAGCAGGCGCACCGAAAGGTCCAACAGGTGAATGCCCGTGGCCGTCATGCCGCCCGCCGGGGCCTGATGCGATTGCAGGCGCCAGTTTGACGGGTCCAGAGCCAGAAACTTGTCATGGCTGAAGTTCGCCTCGATCTGCTGCACCCGGCCCAGATCGCCCGCATCGGCCCGCGCCAGAAGTTCGGCAATCGGTGGCTCCCAACGGCGTTCGTGGCCCATGCCCAGTTGCAGGCCAGCCTTGGCGCAGGCCTCTACCGCCTTCAGCGCGCCCTCGCGGGTCAGTGCCAGGGGCTTTTCGCAAAAGATGTGCTTGCCCGCCGCCACCGCTGCCGCAATCTGCGCCTCGTGCAGATCATGGGGGGTGGCCAGAACCACCGCCTCGACCAAAGGATCGGCCAGCGCGTCGGCATAATCCGCCGTCACCGTCAGCCCTTTCGACGCCGCAAAATCCTGCACGGCGGCCAGGTTCGGTTCTACCCCGCGCACCAGTTCGATTTCTGCCCCGGCCCCTTGCAGCACCGACACCATCTTTTGTCCCCACCAGCCAAGGCCGATGATCGCCATGCGAACCGGCGCGCTCATGTCCGGTTGTCCACACGCTTGAGGAAGGGTCGGATCGACACGGTTTCCCACAGATCGACCGCGCGGAACGGGTCATTGGCGTTGAAGGCCTGCACTTCGGCCAGCGTCTCCGCTTCGACCACAAAGCACGACCCGATCATGGTTTCATTGTCATCGGCCAACAGCGGGCCAGATATGACGGTCTTGATCCTGGCCGCCCCCAGATAGGCCTTGTGGGCGTCATAGTTTGCAAGTCTCAACTGGACTGCGCCAGGGCGGTCCAGACAGTGAACGACATAATGCATCTTTTCCTCCTGTGCGGGCGTTCAGCCCGGAATGATCTTTTGCGCCCGCAGCGCGTCGAAGACGTCGAAGAAGCTTTGCGGGGTGTAGTGCCAGTCGGTGAACCCGCGCTCGCGGCTGTTCTTCATGTCGCTGAAGCATTCCAGCGTGCGGCCCAGATCGGCATCGGAATGCCACCAGTTGGCGATCCGGTTCACATCGATCGGCTGCAACCCGTGTTTGGCCACCATATCCGCCCAGATCGCCGGAGCATCGGCCATCTGCGCCTCCAGCGGCACCGGATGGCCGGGGTATTCGCCGACCTCCAGCCCGAAGTATCCGGCAATCTGTTCCCACAGCCAGGTCCAGCGAAACACCTCGCCATTGGCGATGTTGAAGGCGGTGTTGGCGGCTTCGGGCGTCGTTGCGGCCCAATGCAGTTGCTTGGCCAGAATGCCCGCATCGGTCACATCGGTGACGGCATTGTATTGCTCGACAGAGCCGGGGAAGACAAAGGGTCGCCCCGTCTCGCGGCAGATCGAGGCATAGACGGCCAGCGTCTGGGCCATGTTCATCGCATTGCCGATGGCCAGGCCGATCATCGTGTGGGGGCGATGGACCGACCAGGTAAAGCCACGCTTGGCCGCCGCCGCGAACAGTACATCTTCCTGTGTGTAATAGAAATTCAGCCCCGGCAGGCGCGGCTGGCTTTCCAGAAAGGGCGTGTAGGGACGCGACTTGGCATAACTTTCGAACGGGCCCAGATAGTGCTTCAGCCCCGTCACCAGCGCCGCATGGCGCAGAGGTGCCGCAGCAGTCGCATCCATCACGTTCTGGATCATCGCGCCATTGGCCGCGACGTTTTCGGCCTCGGTCGCGCGGCGGGTCCAGGTGCAATAGAACAGATGCGTGGCATCCGATGCCTCGGCCAGTGCTGCCTTGGTCGCCTCGGCATCTTCCAGATCGACGGCAATATGGCGGTCCGAAAAATCCGGTTTCCCGTTGCCGCGCGAGACGGTGATGACTGTCCAGCCCTTCTGTTTCAGAAGGCGGCCCAGATAGCCGCCGGACAGGCCGGTGGCCCCGATGACAAGAGCGGTTTCAGAGGTGGTCATTGCTGTATTCCTTACGTCCGCACTACGATTTTCAGGTGTTCGCCTGACGGGTTCAAAAGTGCTTCGAAACCCTTTTCGACAACATCGGCCACGTCGATGCGCGCCGTGATGACCTTTTCCACCGGCAGGCTGCCCGCCGCGATCATGCGGGCAAGGCGCGGCCAGATCTGTACCGGGTAACACCAGGTGGCCTCGACGCTGATGTCCTTCAGCGCCCAGAGCATCGCATCAATGCTGGCGGGTTTGATGTGCAGCCCCACCTGCACCACCTTGCCGCCACGCCGGACCGCCTCGACACAGGTGTTGAGCGAGGCCTCCAGCCCGACGCATTCCAGCGCCACATCGACCCCCACGCCTTCTTCGGTCAGGTCGCGCACGACTGACAGCAGGTCATCCGCGCGCGGGTCGACGATCACGGCATAGGGCGCGATTTCGGACAGGATGCGGCGGCGGTTGGGATTGGGTTCGCTGACAATGATGACCGAAGCCCCCGCCGCCTTGGCGCACAGCACCGTCAGCGCGCCGATCGGCCCGGCACCAGAAATCAGCACGGTCGAGCCTGCGGTAACCCCGCCACGGTCCACGCCATACATCGCCACGGCGGCGGGTTCGATCATCGCGGCCTGTTCATCCGTCACGCTGTCGGGCACCGGTTGGGCGTTGTAATCCTTGATCACCGCCCGGTCGGCCATGCCACCCCAGGCCCAGCTTAACCCGACACAGCCCATCTGTGGCGACAGATGGTAAAGCCCGCGCTTGCCGTAATAATCACCGCGCGGCATCACCAAGGGTTGCACCGAGATACGGTCGCCCGTCTTCACATGGCTGACCGCATCGCCGACCTTCAGAACCTTGGCCGAGAATTCATGCCCCAGGATCTGCGGATTGGTCGCGCCGGTGAATACATGGGGTTTTACCGGCGTCACGATGGGGCCTGCGATATATTCGTGCAGGTCGGTGCCGCAAATGCCGGTCATGATCGGTTCGACCAGAACATCATCGGCGGCCAGCACCTCTGACGGCGGGGCGACCTCTTCGATGCGGATGTCGCGTGCGGTGTGGAATCTTGCGGCTCTCATCTGCTTTTTCCCTATTGCGCGGTATAGCCGCCGTCGCAGACCAGGCTGGCGCCGGTCACGAAGCGGGCCTCGTCCGAGGCAAGGAACAGAACGCAGTTGGCGACATCGACCGGCTCGCCCAGTGTCAGGGGATGCTTCTCGCCCATCATCGCCAGATAGTCTTCGCGGCCCTTGGGCCAGGTTTCGGCCGCCTGCATGAACAACTCGGTCTTGGTAGAGCCGGGATGGACTGCGTTCACCCGGATGCCATAGGGGGCGTAGCAGATCGCATCGGTCTTGGTCATCAACAGCACCGCGCCCTTGGTGGCATGATAGGCCGGCAGATCTGCCGAGCCGATCAGGCCATAGATCGACGAGAAGTTGACGATCGAGCCTGCTTTCTTCGTCATCATCACCGGCAAGACGTGCTTGGTCGTAAAGAACGTGCCCTTGACGTTGATGTTGAAGACAAAGTCCCACTCTGCCTCTGACATTTCGTGAACCAGCTTGTTCACGCCCGGCGTGGCTGCGGCGTTGACCAGAATGTCGATGGTGCCGAAGGCCTGCAAAACGGCCTCGCTGGCGGTTTTTACCTGCGCCTCCTTGGTCAGATCGACCTTCAGGAAGATAACCTCTGCCCCTGTACCGCGCAGATCGGCGGCCAGCGCCTCGCCTTCCTCCAGCACGTCGAATATGGCGATCTTTGCTCCCTCTTCGGCCATGCGGCGGACTGTTGCCCCACCGATGCCCCGCGCCCCGCCGGTGACGATGGCCACCTTGTCTTTCAACCGTTCGCCCATGATCTCCTCCTCAGATCAGAACCATGCCGCCGTCGATCATCACCGTCTGACCGGTCATGTAATCGCTGGCCGCAGAAGCAAGAAACGACGTCACGCCCACGATGTCCCCAGGGGTAGAGGCACGACCCAGCAGGATGCCTTCGGCAAATCCGTCCACCGCCTCGTTCGGTTTTGACGTGACACCCCGTTCGATGAACTCACGGTCCAACTGCGCCCAGAGTTCGGTTCGCACCACGCCCGGACCAAAGCAGTTCACAGTGATGCCATGTTCCGCCAAGGCGCGTGCCGCCGCCTGGGTCAACGCCGCAACGGCAAACTTTGAGGCACAGTAATGCGCGAACAGCGGATAGCCCTGCTTGGCCGCGATCGAGGCGGTGTTTATGATCTTGCCGCCCTTGCCTTGGGCGATCATCTGGCGCGCTGCCTCTTGCGTGCCAATCAGCACACCGCGCCCGTTCACGGCCATGATGCGGTCGAAATCGGCCTCTGTCACGTCCATGAAGGGGCAGGCCTGGCTGATGCCCGCGTTGTTGAACATCACGTCCACACCGCCCAGCGTCTCGACTGTTCTGGCGATCATGGCACGGGTGCTGGCGCGGTCGGCCACATCCACCTCTGCCCAGGTCGCGGCCGCGCCGATGCTGTCGGCCACGCTTTGCGCGGCTTGGGCATTCAGGTCGGCCACCATGACCCGTGCGCCCTTTTGCGCGGCATCCCGCGCAATTTCGGCACCCAGTCCGCGCCCGGCTCCGGTTATGACAATACGCTTCCCGTGCAATTGATCCGACATCTCTTTCTCTCCCCTAGTGCTGTGACCGGCGGACGTAGAACGCCGCAGCCAGGACGATCACGGCGCCTTTGATGATGATCTGAAACTGGATGGGCGCGCCGACCAGCAGCACAAGGTTGAACACCGCGACCAGAATTCCTGCGCCACAGATGGCCCCAAGGATCGTGCCCCGCCCGCCCGACAACGCCCCCCCGCCGATGACGGCCGCGACGATGCTGTCCAGCTCGAAGCCGCGCCCGACGTTGTTGTCAACAACCCCCGCGAACCCGGCCAGTGTCAGCCCGGCCAGCGCCGCCAGCAGGCCAGAAATCACATAGGACCAGATGATGGTTCGGTCAGGATTGATGCCCACAAGCCGCGCGGCCACCGGATTGCCACCCACGATCAGCAGTCGGCGGCCATAGGCCATCTTGTGCAGCAGAATGCCGAACAATGCCGCCACCACCAGGGCAATCAGAACCGAGATCGGCACCCCATAAACCCGCCCGGTGCCGATAAGCTTGAACACCGGGGGAATATTGCCCGACGGTGCGCCCGAGGTCAGCGCAAAGCGGATGCCTTGCAGCATGATCGCGGTTGCCAGCGTGGCAAGGAAGGGCGACACGTTGCGTTTGGTCACCAGAAATCCGTTGACCACACCCACCGCAGCGCCGACCAGCAGCGCGGCGAGGATGATCTTGGGCGCGGCGCTGTCATCGGCGCTGAACAGCGTTGTGAAGACCGCGGCTGTCGCCATCACCGAGGCAACGCTCAGATCAAGACCGCGCGAGATGATGACGAAGGTCTGCCCCACCACAACCAGCGCCAGGGGCGCCAGCTGCAGCGTCATGTTGATCAGATTCCCCGCGCCAAGAAAGCTGGGTTGCAGCGCGCCGCCCACCAGCAGCAACAGCAGCAGGAACAGCGGAACCGCATTGCGCCGAAGGATGGATTTCAACTGATCGGTGCGGATCGCTGGGGTTGCATCGGTATCGGTCATGCCCGGCTCCTGCGGTTGTCGACATAGATGGAAACGGCGGCAATGATGATCGCGCCTTGGGCCACCAACTGGAAATGGGTGGAAACTTGCAGGAAGTTCAGCAGGTTGTTCAGAACACCCACCAGAAAGACCCCCAGTAATGTGCCCAGAACCCCGCCGCGCCCACCGTTCAGCATGGTGCCGCCCACAACGACCGGCGTGATAGAGGCCAGCGTGTAGTTCACGCCCAGATAGGGCTGACCAACGCCGAAGCGGATCGCCAGATAAATTCCTGCCAGACCCGCCATCAGACCGCTGAAGCCATAGACGATCAAGAGCACGCGCTGGCGGTTTATGCCGACCAGACGGGCCGCCTCGGCATCGTCGCCCAAGGCATAGATGTCGCGCCCCGGACGGGTGTAGCCAAGGAAAATCGCGGCGATCAGGAACAGGACCATCATCATCGCCGCGCCGACCGGCACGCCCAGAACCGTCTCATAGGCGACAAATTCCAGCACACGCGGCATGCCACCCACCGGCGACAGGGCATAAAGCAGCGTTGCACCCTGCAAAACCGTGCCGGTTCCCAAGGTCACGATCAGGGGATGGATGCCCAGACGGCTGATCAGCAACCCGTTCAGCATGCCGATCAGCGCACAAACCACAAGCAGCGCCGGGATGACCCAGATCGCCTGCGCCACATCCTTGTCGATCAGCCCAGAGGCCAGTGTTGAGGCCAGGCTCATCACCGACCCCACCGACAGGTCGATCCCGGCCGTCAGGATTGCAAAGGTCTGGCCAAGGCTGACAAGTCCAAGGCCGGTCGATTGTTCGACGATATTGGTGAAATTCCTGACCGTCAGGAAACGTCCGGTCATCAGCGCACCGGCGATGACCATGGCGATGATCAGCAGGATCACCACCAGCAAGGGGGCATTCTTTCCAAAGAACCGCTTGAGCCTGGGCCGCTCTTGGGTTGCGATCATGCTGGTCATGCTGCTTTCCTTCCCGATTGGGCGGCGAGTTTCATGATGTCCTCTTCGGTGATCGCATCGCCCGCCAGCTCTCCGCTGACGGCACCTTCTCGCATCACCACCACACGATCCGACATGCCGACAACCTCTTGCAATTCCGATGAAATCATCAGGATTCCGACCCCGCTTTCCGCCAGGGCACGCATGATCCGATAGATTTCCGACTTGGCGCCCACATCAACGCCGCGGGTGGGCTCATCCAGGATCAGGGCGGTCCGGCACGCACGGGTCCATCGCCCGAACAGGATTTTTTGCTGATTGCCACCCGACAGGCTGTCCACCGCCCCCGTCGCGCCCCGGCAAGAGATGGCGAAGTTTGCAATTTCTTCCTGCGCGGCGCGTTCTTCGGCGCTGTCATCGACGAAACCGCCCCGCAGATAGCTGGACAGCGAGGCACCGGTGATGTTGCGGGCGACGTCAAGGTTCATGAACAGACCCTGGCCCTTGCGGTCTTCGGTCACAAAGCCGACGCCCGCGCCGATCAGACTTTGTGCATCCGTTCTGGGCAGCGATTTGCCCTGCACCTCTACTGCGCCGGTCATCGGCAACAGGCCGAAAGCCCCCAGTGCAAGTTCGGTGCGCCCCGCGCCGATCAGGCCCGCCAGCCCCACGATTTCGCCGGGATGAACCTGCAACGAGACATCGCGCACCCGTCCCGGCACCGAGACAGAGCGGAAGGCCAGAGCGGGCGGCCCGTCACGCCGCGTTGTCGCCTTTGGTGGGAAATACTGCGCCAGATCGCGGCCCACCATCAGGCGCACCAGCATATCGTGGTCGGTCTCGGAAATCTCTCGGGTGGCGACCTTCTGGCCATCCTTCAGCACGGTCACCCGGTCGCAAAGGGCAAAAATCTCATCCAGGCGGTGCGAGACATAGATGACCGCAACACCCTGCGCCCGCAATTGGCGCACGACGCCAAACAGCAGATCGACCTCTTTGCTGGACAAGACCGCAGAAGGTTCGTCCAGGATCAGGACGCGGACTTCGTGGACCAGCGCCTTGGCGATTTCGACCATCTGCTGGTCGGCAACCGACAGGCTTCCGGCAGTGGCGGTCACATCCAGCCGCACGCCAAGGCGATCCAGAATCTTTGCCGCTGCGATGGCGGTGGCCTTGTGGTCGATCAGCCCGAAGCGGCCCCTGACCTCGTTGCCGACCATGATGTTTTCAGCGATGCTCAGGTTCGGGAACAGCACGAATTCCTGATAGATGACGTGAATACCCGCCTTCTTTGCCGCCTCCGGCCCTGTCCAGCGCACCAGCTCGCCGCCGACGCTGATCGTTCCGCCGTTTGGCTGATAGGCGCCGCCGATAATCTTGATCAGCGTGGATTTTCCGGCTCCGTTTTCCCCGACCAGGGCGTGAACCTCACCCGCTCTCACCTCGAAATCGACGCCCGCCAGGGCACGCACACCCGGAAATGATTTCTGGACACCTGACAAGGACAGCATTTGTCTTCCCCCGTTGCGAAACCGGGGAGACGGTTTGCCCCCCCGATCACAGTCACTCAAGAACGCCCTTTGCCGAGGGCTTACTTCGGATAATCAACCGTGTAGGTCGCGGGGTCATAATCGGGGCCAAGGCCCGAGGTGATCAGCATGTCTGGCGGACCATTCGGCACCACCATCTTCTCGATCGGGATGTCGGCCTTGACAGAGGCCGTCTCGTCACCGGCCGTCACGCCGATCTGGGCATTGATCGTATAGGTGCAGGGCACAGGCGCACCGGCCAGAACCTGAAGCGCAACCTCGACCGCCGTTCCACCCATTGAAGGTGGATAGCCAACTTCAACCATCGGAATCTTGTGCTTCAGCGCCAGTTGCAGGCCGCCGTTCACGTCGGCATTGGTGTGGATCGGAATTTCGCCATCGGCATAACCTGCCTCGACGAAAGCCTCGATCGAGCCGGGGGTCTGCAACCCATGTGCCGACCAGACGGCATCGATGTCCTTGCCGTATTTCTGGATCATCGCCTGCATCACCTGCTTGCCCTTCACGGGCGACCAGTCGGAATAGACGGTTTCCAGAATCTTGATGCCGGGATATTGCGCGAAAACCTCGCGCGCCGCCTTTTCACGCAGTTCGGACGGGCTGGACCCTGCCTGACCTGCCAGCAGTACCACATTGCCCTTGCCGCCCAGCTTTTCCACGATCCATTGCGCGAAGACGCGGCCCATGACGGCATCGGATGCGGTCACAAAGGTCACGAAATTGTCGCTCTCGATGCGGCGATCCACCATGACGACAGGAATGCCGTCTTCCATGGCACGGGTGACGGCGGGGTCAAGCGCCTGCTGGGTGTTGGCCGAGACGATCAGCAGATCCACGCCCTGCGCCTCAAGATCCTGGATGTCGGCCACTTGCTTGGCGTCGTCATGTCCGGCGTCGGTGATGATCAGTTTTTCGATCTGATCCTTGTGGGCGGCGGCAGCGGTTTCAAGGCTGTGCAGCATCACAACGCGCCAGCTGTCACCCAGCCCGGCGTTGGAAAAGCCGATCACATAGGGACCGTCCTTCTTGTATTGCGCTGTGTCCTTGAAGCAGGTTTCCGCGGCCGGATTGAAAAGATAGGTGCGAGGAATCCCTTGGTAGCCGTCGGCCATCGCCATCGACCCGGCGAGAGCGGTATAGCCGACCAATGCCGCCAAAGCGGTTCTGAATTTCATTGCGTGCTCCTCCATGCTTGTTCGGTCTCACCGGCTCCTTCCGGCGGGCCTTTGATGCCCAGGCTGCGATTCAACGGGCTTGGACTGGACTGTGGTTAGCAAATTCCGGTGGCTCGTCATGCGCTATCTCGTCCATTTTGGATGAATGGCTGCGCCATGCTTGGCCATGGTCCAGCTAACTTCCGGAAATTGACGCTGGAAGTGGAGAGTGCGGCATGTCGTCCCTGCAAATGTATCCGAACCGGATTGGATGGATCGGCGTAGGCAAGATGGGTAACCCCATGGCAACGCGGCTGATCGAGGCCGGTCATGCGCTTTCGATCTGTGATCCAACCGTGGAAAACCGCGCCAGTCTGGTTGCGCGCGGGGCGCAACTTGCCAAGTCGATCGATGAAATCGCCGCGACCTGTACGATCATCTTTTCGACAATACCCAATGATTCCGTTCTGTCCGAGATGATCTATGGCGACCACGGCGGCGGCGGGTTTCTGGCTTGCGTGCAGACGGGTGCGGTGCTGGTCGAGATGAGCACCGTCTCGCCCGAACTGTCAGAGCGGGTAGCGCGTGATCTGCATCTGCGGGGGGTGCGATATGTGCGCTGCCCGATCTCTGGCAGCACCGCCCTTGCCCGCACGGGTGGCCTGACCGCGCTGGCCTCTGGCGACCCGGAGGGCTGGGCGGACGTTGCCGCCTTGATCGATCTGCTGGCGGTGCGCAAATTCTACCTCGGGGCGGGCGAAGAAGCGCGTTACATGAAGCTGGTCCTGAACACCCTGGTGGGGGCCACCTCCTCGATTCTGGGCGAGGCGCTGCTTTTGGGAGAAAAGGGTGGTCTGAGCCCCGCGCAAATGATGGATGTCATCGTCGAAAGCGCGGTATCTTCGCCGCTGATCAAGTACAAACGCGACATGATCGCCCAGATGGATTTCAGCCCGGCCTTCTCTGTCGTGCAGATGATCAAGGATTTCAACCTGATCGCCGATGCGGGGCGCGACAAGAAAGTGCCGTTGTTCCTGGCGAACCTGATCTTGCAGCAATACACCGCCGCCGCCAACGCGGGGTATTCGCAACAGGATTTCTTTGCACTGTTCGACTGGATGCGCAGTGCGGCCAATGCAATGGCAAGCGACTGATTTCCGGATATAGTCAGGTTGGAGGCCACCATGGATCCGGGTATGGCAAAGCCCAACATGAAGCTGTCGGATCACGAGCTTTCGCGGGTCATCGATTTCCTGCGCAAGATTCGTCAGCCGTTTGACCAGCGTGTGCCTGGTGCCGATCCTGATCCCTATTGGAATGTCGTGCTGGAGTTGGTGGATCGCCATATCCAGCAGCGCCCGCTGGATATGACCAGCCTGATAGAGCTGTCAGGCACGACCTATGGCACCGGAAACCGCCTGATCAATCGCATGATCGGCGAGGGGCTGATCACAAAAGTGCCCCGCGGCCCAAAGCACAAGACGGCCTTCCTGGCCCCAAGCGAACGCCTGCTGGAAAGTTTCATCGACTATGCCCGAGAGGTGAAGGCGCATCTGGCCAAGACCTTCGGCCTGCGTTCAGGCGCGGAAACGGACGAATATTACTTTGGCGGGTCGTATTTCGCGGCCCATATCATCGCGCCGGTGCAGGGTGGTGATATCAGCTCTACCGCGTTGCGAAACATTCGCTTTTTGCTGCATGACGACAACTACTTCGCCAGTATGCGGAACATGTGGTCGGATTTCCGCAACGATATCGGGCGCAAGAGCAGCTTCGATCTGCGCAGCCTGCCAGAGCTTTACAAGCATTGCGAAACCGTCCTGAACGACAATACGACCGCCTTCGATGTCGTCTCGCTGAACATGCCATGGCTTGGCCGGTTCGCCGAAGCCGGTCTTGTTGCGGAACTGGATGATGTGCTGCCCTCTGCCGCGATCAATCCACTGGATTTTCACCCATCGGTCTGGGGGACGGGGCGGTGGAACGGCAAGCAATACGGGATCCCCATTTATTGCACGGTCGAGATTCTGACGGCGCGGAAGGACCTGTTCGAAGCCGCGAGCCTTGGTTTTCCCAAGACCTTTGACGAAACCATCGCGGCGGCCCGTGCCCTGCACAGGCCGGACAAAGAGATCTACGGCATGTCCTGGAACGGCGCGCGCGGCATGACCATCGCCCATGCGTTCATGTTCTTCATGGCCTCCTCTCAGGGATCGGTCATCGACATCCCCCGCAAAAGCGAGAACTGGTCGGACGGTTTTGACACCCGCAACCTGCGCTTGCGGATCAACAGCGATGAGGGGATGGAAGCCATTGAATACATGAGGCAGTTGCGAGAGGTTTCGCCCCCTGGAATCGAAACCTTCGATTCCGAACGCAACCTTGATTGCTTCATGTCCGGCCACGCGGCGATGAGTTATGCTTGGACGATGCGTGCGGCGCGGTTTGAACATGAGCTGAGTTCCCGGGTCAAGCGCCGGGTGGCCTATCTTACCCCGCCTGTTCTGCGCGGCAGGCAGGTGACAGCGCCAGTGGGGGGATTTTTGCTGACGGTGCCGACCTATGTTTCGGCCGAACGCAAGCGCGAGATCATCAATGCGATCGCCTGGATGGCCTCGCCAGAGGCGATGAAGGCCCATGTTCGCAACGGCTTTCCCGTGGCCCCGCGGTTTTCCGTCTGCGCCGATCCAGAGGCTATGGCCTCTTCTCCCATCGTCAGCTTCATTGACCGTATGGCGCGCCGCAACGAGTTGAACACATGGTCGCGGCCCGCAGTTCCGGAGTATATCGGGATCGAGCATATTCTAGGAAACGAAGTCTTTGCGGCGGTTTTCGAGGGCAAGCCCCCTCGAAAGGCGCTGATTGATGCCGAAGCAGCGGCATACAGCCTGATCAGACAAAGAGCAGCGGGCTGATCGGCCCCGGGCACAGGCAAGGCGGGCGCGGCTATTGCGCGCTGGCGGCCTCGCTGTATGCCGGGCCGGAATTGGGCAAATCGCTTCAGTCTGGCCAACAGGCAGAACCGCCGGCAATTTTCCCCTCGATATGCCGGACAGATCCGTCCGTTGCGGCCCTTGTGTGTGCGACAGGTGATTGCGGGCCGGCAAGGATGCAGCCTTGCCGGGTGGGCGACCGGGTCTGGCAAGCCGCCGCCAGAACCTGTCTGACGGTGCCAGCGGTCGGATGATTGCTGCCCGGCCCTCGTGCGATCTGGTAGATGGGGCGCCTGCAAATCAAAGCAGGTTTGGTCAAAGGGTTTCCCAAAGCACGGCCCCCGCCAGTCCGATCAGGGTCAACCCGCCGACCCAGGCAAAGATTTCGCGGATCTGCCGGCTTCCGTTCAGGGTTTTTGTCATCGCCCCTCCCATGGCTGCAACAACCAGATCTGATGGCACGGCCGTAAGCGGGACCAGACTGCCCAGGATCAGCAGTTGCACTGTCACATTGCCATTTCCGGCCTGTTCGCCGCCCAGCGTGACAAAGGGTGGCAGGAACAGCGCGAAGAACAGGACGGTCTTGGGGTTGAGAAGTTCGACCAGAACACCCTGCCACATGATCGAAAGCATGGGTTTTCTGCTTACGTCGGTCGGCGCAATCTCTTGCCGGGCACTGGCGTGGGCGCTGCGGATCATGCCGACGCCAAGCCAGACCAGATAGGCCGACCCAAGATACCGCAACGCCAGAACCAGCCCTTCGAACCGCGCAAACAGGCTGGCAAGGCCCAAGGCCGTCGCGATGGCCAGCAGGATACCGCCAAGGCACAGCCCCAGCGCCGAGGCGAGGCCTGCGGCGCGGCTTTGGCCGACGCTGCGCGACAACACATACAGCATCGAAGGCCCCGGCACGGCACTCAGGGCAAACCCGGCGAGGGCGACGGAGAGAATGGATTGCAGGCTTGGCATGGTCAGGCGTTGCTTTCCTGTATTCGATGTTCAAACGGGTTGTGGATCGATGCCCCGCGGGGGGCGACACCAGAGGCTTCGCTGCGCCGACGCCGCTCTCGCAGGTAGGGAAAGTCGCGCATCAACATACGCTCCAGATGCGCGCCCGCGAGAAAAGGTTCATACTTCGGCTGCTCTCCGATCCGGACCAGCCGGGGAAAGGGCCGGATGAGCGTATCGTGGTTTGCCGCCACGAAATAGGGCATCGAGAACCGTTCCGGGTTGAGGTTGACGACCCGGTGCGGCGTCGATTTCAGGATGCCGTTGCTCCATGCCTCCAGCATGTCGCCGATATTGACAACATAGGCGCTGTGATCAACGGGAACGTCGATCCAGCGGTCGTCCTGTGTCATAACCTGAAGACCCTCATTGCGGGTGTGCAGCAGGGTCAGGCATTCGTAATCCGTGTGCGCCCCCATGTTTACAGACCGGCGATCGGCAGTCTGGCTGGCCCGCACATAATGCAGCAGGCGCAGTTGCGATATCGGCCTGCTCATATGGTCGGTCAGCGCGCCGGGCGGCAGGCCGAGATAGCTTTCCAGCGCCCCGCAGACCAGACGGCCCAACGCTGCGATCTCGGTATAGTAGCGAGAGACGATCTCTTTGAAACCGGCGAGGTCTGGCCAGACATTCGGGCCAAGCACCAGATTGCCCGACAGAAAATCCGGATCATCCTGCGGCAGATCAAGGCCAAGGTCGAAGGCTTCGTAATTGCGGTGAACCTCGTCCGGATAGTCGCCCTTTTCGGTGAAGGGAACATAGCCCCGGTGATTGGGGCTGCGCCCGATGTAATAGCGCTGCTTGGCAGGGTCGGGCAGGGCGAAGAACTGCTGCGCAATCCGATAGGTTGCCTCGATCAGATTCGGGTCGATGCCGTGGTGATGGATTCTGAAAAACCCGATCTCGCGCGCCGCCTCTCCCAATTCGGAGGCGATCCGCCGTTTTCGGGCAGCGTCGCCACGCCTCAGGTCACCGATATCGATCAGCGGCAAGTCGTGAGCTGCAGGTTTTGGTTTCAGGAAAGAAGCTGCCATTGTGACCCCCCAGTCGCCAGAGCCGTCAGGCTATTGATCCATGGTTAATAAAGCGTTCCCATCTCTGGTCCGCATCTGCCCCATGCCAGCACTCTGGGTTGACCCAAGTCAGGGAATGGCGGGAAAGGTCAACTGAAAGGACGATCCGCACCCCGGCTCCGAGGTTACCGTTACCGTGCCGCCCGATTGCTGGGTGAACCCCTGAACGATGGAAAGACCCAGGCCGGTGCCCGCGCCGACCGGCTTCGAGGTATAGAACGGGTCGAAGATTTGTGGCAACCGTTCCTGCGGAATGCCCACGCCGGTATCGGCGACTGTCAGCCTGACATAGCGGCCAGGCGGAAGGCTTGCCGCAAGCGGCCCGGTGTCGGAAAGGGTATGGGTCAGATTTTCGGTGCGGATCATGATTTTGCCGCCGGATGCCGTTGCATCGCGGGCATTCTCGATCAGGTTCAGCAAGGCCCCGATGATCGCCTTGCGGTCGGCCATGATCCGCCACGGATCATCGGTCAGCGTCAACTCGACCTGGGGCACGGCATCGGCATGGCATGGTTCACAGAGCCTGGCGACGATCTCGTTCAGGTCAACCGCCCCCGGCTCCAGCCGGGTGCGTTGCGCAAAGGCCAGCATGTCGCGCATCAGCCTGGCCCCGCGCTCGGCAGCGGTTTTCGCCTCGGTTACAAATTCGACCGATCCGGGATCGCTGGCCGCAGCTTCGACAAGCTCCAGATTGCCCAGAATGACGGTCAGCAGGTTGTTGAATTCATGCGCGAACCGACCGGTCAGCTTGCCAATCGCCTCCAGACGCCGGGCTTCGAACAGTTTTGCCTCCAGCGCCTTTCGGATGCCGGTTTCTTCGGTCAGCCGATCATGCGAGGTCACCAGATCCCGGTATCTTTGCTGCGAGCGTTGCGCCTCTGCCAGCAGTTCCAGCTTGGCTCCGGCCAGTGCGGCCACTGTGGTCAGAATCTCCAGCTCGGCTTCACCGAAGGCATTCGGCTCTGGGTGTTCGCTGTCGATCACCCCGACGACGCGACCGCGAAAGACCAGCGGGACGCAGATTTCAGACCGCGCCGGCTGTGTGTCGGGGATGTAGTTCTGGCTCTCCAGCAGGTCATCGACAATGATCGCCTTGCGGGTCTGCGCCACCTTGCCGGTTATGCCATGGCCAAACGGGATCACCAGCGGGTTGATGATGCTGCGCCCGAACGGGTTCTTTTCGCCCCATGCGGCCACTTGCGTCAGGGTGGCCTGGCCTTCATCGGCCTGATAAATCACGCAATCGACAAAGTTCAGCCGCCCGACCACGTTCTGCGCCACATACCAGAACAGATCCTCGACGCTGGGGATTTGAATGAGGTCCACCGCGAAGGTGTTCAAAGTGCGCAAGGTAGAGGCTTCGTTTGACAGGCCCCAGACAGGCGCACTCTTGACCGCAGGACCGTGCACGCTTCGTATCCTTATGAACCCGAATACGAAGATTATTACGGAAGATATTTTTCAAGTATAGCGAGAAAACTCCGCCAGATCCGTGGTCTGGACCGGGAGGCCGGCACGG
>CALRKX020000001.1:0-35171 GCA_943368305.1 Erythrobacter sanguineus | reverse complement strand
CGGGGTGGCGGTTTCACGGTCAAAAAACTCGGTCAGGCGGCGGTGGGCGACGGCCGCGCGCGAGATGGCCCGCCACTGGCCAATGATCTGATCCACCGGCGCCAGCGCGCGGCCCGACAGGATCGAGGTGGCAATGATCATGCCCGCCGACATCTGATGACCCAAGACCAGCCAGGCCCCCAGGGTCAGCATGGCCGATTGCAGGAAATTGCGGAACGCCTTCGAGAAGGAAGAGGTCGCCTCGGTCACATCGGTGCCCTGCTGGCTGGCGGCAAGGCCCGCGCCCTGCAACTCGCGCCAGCGCGCGGTCACATCGGCCTGCATGCCCATCGCCTCGATCAGCTCGGCCTGACGCTGGCCCTGATCGGCAAAGCCGCGCGCCTGGGCATCGCCCGCCATGGCGCGGTCGGCCGAGCCACGGGTCATCCAGTGGTTGACCAGCGCGACCACGATGGCAACGCCTGCGCCCCCCAGCGTCAGAAGCCCCAGCAGCGGATGGATCAGCCACAGGATCAGCACATAAAGCGGCATCCACGGCAGATCGAACAACCCGCCGATCGCCGGGCCTGACAGAAAGCTGCGCAGGATCTCAAGATCCCGCATCGGCTGGGCCTGACCCTGCCCGCCCTGCAACCCCGATTTCAGCCAGGCGCGAAAGGCCACCGGGGCCACCTGCCCCTCCAGCCGCATGGCTGCGCGCGACAGGATGCGCGCGCGCAGGAATTCGTAAAGACCGTAAAAGGCGTAAGCCAGCGTCACGATGACGAACAGGCCCTGCAAGGTGGCAACCGATCCCGAAGACAGCACCCGGTCATAGACCTGCAACATGTAAAGCGAGCCGGTCAGCATCAGAAGGCTGATCAGCGCGCTGAAGAACCCCGCCGCCATGACCGGGCGGCGCATGGCGCGCAGGGCGCTGCGATAGGCGTTCAGCTCTGGCTGGCTGGCGGCGGAGGGGGCGGATGCCTTGCCTTCAGTCACGGCCATCTGACGTTCCTTTCTGCTGTCGGGTGCTGGCCGCAGGCGGCCCGTAAGCTGCGTTGCAGCAACACCATTGCGCCCCGGGGATTTCCCTAGGATATTCAGGGCAAGGGACTTCCCGATCAGGGCAAATTGATGACCAATTCCGTTCAGTCCAGTGACCAGTTGCCCGAGGTTTCGGTGATTGTTGTCAGTTTCAACACCCGAGAGATGACGCTGGACTGCCTGCGCTCGATCGCGGCGCAGACGGTTTGCGCGCATGAAGTCATCCTGATCGACAATGACTCGAAGGATGGAACGGCGGCGGCGGTGGCGGCCGAATTTCCCGGCGTCCGGCTGATGGCCGAGACCGAAAACCACGGATTTGCCCGTGCCAACAACATCGCGGGCCAGGTGGCGCGGGGCGAATACATCCTGCTTTTGAACCCCGACACCGTGGTGCTGGACGGCGCGATTGATCGGCTTCTGGCCTTTGCCAAACGCGCGCCACAGGCGGAAATCTGGGGCGGGCGCACGCTTTACGGTGATGGCAGCCTGAACCCGACCTCTTGCTGGGGGAAGATGACGCTGTGGTCGGTGTTTTGCACCACGACCGGCCTCAGCAGCATCTTTCAACGTAGCCCCCTCTTCAATCCCGAAGGCTATGGCGACTGGCAGCGGGATACCGAGCGCGAGGTTGATATTGTCACCGGGGCATTCCTGCTGATGAAGCGCACACTGTGGAACCATCTGGATGGATTCGACCTCAGCTATGTGATGTATGGCGAGGAGGCGGATCTTTGCCTGCGCGCCTCTGTCATCGGCGCGCGCCCGATGATCACACCCGAGGCTACGATCATCCATTATGTCGGGGCCTCGCAACAGTTGCGTGGGTCAAAGCTGGTGATGCTGCTGAAGGCCAAGATACGGCTTATCCGAGACCACTTCCCCGGTTGGCAGAAGGCACTTGCTACCTGGATGTTCCGTCTCTGGCCGTTGATGAGACTTTGGGGGGCCAAGGCGCGGGCGCGGCTGAAAGGCAACAGCGCCAGCCGTCAGGACAATATCTCGAAATTGAAAGAGGTCTGGACGCGCCGGGCCGAATGGTGGAACGGCTGGGCGGATATCTGAATGACCAAGACTCCCCGCGTTTCCGTCATCCTGCCCGCCTATAACCGAGAGGCGCTGGTCGCACGCGCCATCGACAGCGTGCTGGCCCAGACCTATGGCGATTTCGAACTGATCATCGTCGATGACGCCTCGAGGGATGGCACGCGCGCCGTGCTGGAAACCTATCGCGACCACCCCAAGGTGCGGCTGATCCTGTCGGATGTGAACCGCGGCGGATCGGGCGCGCGCAATCTGGGGATCGAGGCGGCGAAGGGCGATCTGATCGGCTTTCAGGACAGCGACGATGTCTGGCTGCCCCACAAGCTGGCGGCACAGGTCGCGGCGCTGGACGCCAATCCACAGGCCGGCCTGTGCTAGTGCGGTTCGCTGTTTTCCAGCCCCCAACGCACCTTTTACATCCCCGAGCCGGTCTTTGACCGGTTGGAGGGCGATCTTTCGGCCGAGATCCTGCGGCGCAACACCACCAGCACCCAGGTGCTGGTGGTGCGTCGTGCAGTGCTGGACAAGGTGGGGTATTTCGATGCTGCGCTGAAGCGGTTCCAGGACTGGGATCTGATGATCCGTGTCGCGCAAGAGACTGAGTTCGTCTTTCTGCCGGAACCGATGGTGGTGATTTTCGCCACCGCCGGAAACATCTCGTCCTTCGTGGAAAACGACGCCATTGCGCGGGCGCGCATTCTTGAGAAATACGCCGATATCTTTGCCCGCAACCCCGGACATGCCGCGCGCAATCACTATATTACGGGCCGGGTCTGGCAAAAGCTGAAGAAACAGGCAAAGGCGCGCCCACATCTGCGGACTGCATTTTTGCTGGGGAAAAAGCCAAGGACTGCGCTGCAATTTTTGCGTAGCCTGCTATCCTGACTTGGTTTTCGCAAACCTTCCGCG
Source organism: Erythrobacter sanguineus (assembly GCA_943368305.1). Classification (GTDB taxonomy): domain Bacteria; phylum Pseudomonadota; class Alphaproteobacteria; order Rhodobacterales; family Rhodobacteraceae; genus Fuscibacter. The sequence continues at coordinate 32,192 of CALRKX020000001.1, read as the reverse complement.
CAACCCATATTGGAGGCTGTTTCATGAGTTGCCTTCTGTATTTCGTCATTCCTGTCCGTCATCACGATACGGTCCATGACTGGGATGCGGTTCAGCGCAATCTTGAACAGACGCTGGCCTCAATCACAGCTCAGACCACCCAGAATTGGGAGTGTCGGCTGGTTGCCAGCCATGGCGCCATCCTGCCGCCCTTGCCACCGCGCTGCGTGGCGCGCTTCATCGATTTACCCGCACCCGACCTGCCTGACCCAGCGCAGGGCATGGAGGCGTATTATGACGCTATCCGCCAAGATAAGGGTCTGCGCATTTACGAAGGCATGCGCGACCTGCCGCCAGAGGCCTTCATCATGCCGGTCGATTACGACGATTTTGTCAGCAGTCGTCTGGCTGAATTCGTATCCCAGAAGCGGATTGCGCCGGGGTGGTACATTCCGCAAGGTTATCTCTATTCAGGCGGACGCTGGTGCTACCGGACCAGGCGGCTGCACAGAAGTTGCGGCACCTCACATATCCTGAAGCGGCGGGTTCTGGGGACTTTCGAGACATCAGAGGGCCAACCCGATATTGCGGCGATCAAGCGGCGCCTGGGCAGTCACCTTTTCAACATGCCCGATTTGCAGGGTACCGCAGATGCACTCGCTCCCCTTCCCTTTCCCGCCGTGATCTATCGTATCGGCGTTTCGGGGTCAGCCAGCGGTACCGCTGGCATTTTCCGCGCAATGACCCCGTTCTACCGTCTAAGGAGGTATCCTCTGAATACCCTGCGCCGCCTTGCCCGCTATCGCCCGCTGACAGCGAAAATCCGCCAGGAGTTCGCGCTGCCCTGAAGCCGCCTCACGCCCCCAGCCGGCCCACCCTTATGCCGATGTAGGGCGCGCCGTTGGCCGAGGTCCAGGCCGTCGTGCCCGCCCCTATCCGCAGGCCAAGCCCGGTGCCCGTGGCGCCAAGACCGCTGTCGGGTTCAGTCGTGGTCAGCACCAGCACATCATTGCGGTAAAGCCGCTGGATGCCGGTTTCCACCTCGAACCGCATGGTGGGCAGTGCGCCCACCGTCTCGGCAAAGGTATAGGTGCCCAGAACCGTCGCCGTGCCCGCCACATATTTCAGGATGCGCCAGGCCGCCCCGTTATAGCCCGCCGCCAGAAAGGTCAGATCGGCGGCAGAGGCCCGCGCCACCCCATAGCTGGTCAGTTGCGCGTTGTTGGTCAGCACCTTGTAATCCAGCTCGACAAACACCCCTGCCCCCAGCGCCTGATTAGCCAGGGTCGCTACGCAGAACTGGCTGGTTGTCCCCGGCCCGCGCAGCGCCACGGCATCCGAGGTGATGGCCGCATTCCCGGTGCTGCTGGCATGGCGCACCCAGGTGCCCAGCGTGGGCACCAGCGCCTCGACCAAGGTGCCCGCCACCTTGCCGGTGAACGTGTCCTGCCCTGTCACCGTGCGGGCGGGTGCCGCACTGTCGCTGACCGTGACCGGCGTGGTCCAGAAGCTCCATGGCCCTGCCCCATCGGCGAAATTCGCCCGGACGCGCCCGACATAGGCCCCCGCCGCCAGCCCGGTAAAGCTGTTCGTGGTGCTGGTGACCGTGGCGCCCTGGGCAAAGCCGTAGCTGCCCGAAAGCCCCGCCTCGACCGTATAGCTGACGGCACCAGCAACCGCACTCCAGCCCAGCGACAGGGTTTGCAGGCTGGGCGAACTGGCCGCGCCCAACGTGACCGCTGCCCGCGTATTCACCTGCGCCGCCGTCAGAAAGGCATGGGCGATCACCTGATGGCCGGCGTCATTGCAATGCAGGCCATCCGCGCTCATCAGGGCAACGCCCCCCAGATCGCGCAGCTTGCCGTAAACATCGGCATAGGCGACGCCGTACTCGGTGGCGATTGCCAAACATTCGTTCACATAGGCTTCATGGATCGTGCGGTTCGACCCGGTGAACCCCGCGCTGCCGACGGAATAGGTGGTATCAGGATACCAGTTCGGTGACCCGATCACGATCTCGCCCTGCGCATAGCCGCCCAGCAGAAGGCCGTTCATCACCTCGCGCATGTCGGTGGCAAAGCCTGCGAGGTTGAAGGTCGCGGGCGCTGCCGTATAGCGCAGGTCATTGGCCCCATAAAGGATGCAAAGCCGCGCCGAGCGGTTCGCCCCCAGAAGATCGGCGACAAACCGGTCGCGCCCGTTGCTGGCCATCGGATTGCCGGTGCTGTCGGGGCTGTTTTGCAGCACGGTGCCGGCAATGCCCTTGTTGCGAAGGGTGCCCGCCGCCATCGCTCCGCCAATCAGGTTCAGCGCATAGGCGGCTGTGCCCGATGCGCCGTCACCCTCGATCGTCGAAGAGCCAAAACCACTGAGCGAGGCCACGGTGGTGCCCGCCGCAACCGTGCCCGACAAGGTATTGCTGGCCGTGCCTTCGGTCGTCGTGACCGAGGCCGAGGCCGAAATTGCCCCCGCCCGCGCCACGAAGGTGCGAGCCAACCCGGTTCCCGCCAAGCCCACCGCCGTGCCGCCGATGGTCAGTGTCAGGCTGGCAAAATCGGTCGGAGCCGGATTGCCGCCGGCGATTCCCGTTATCGTGACCAGATCCCCCACCGCAGGCGCGGCGGGGATCAGGGTCAGACTCAGCGTTGGTGGAGACAGGGGGGCCACCCCGGCCACCGCCCCCGGCCTGCCCAGGCCGATCCCGAAGCCGATCCGCATCAGACCCAGCCCGTGATGCCGGTTGCCGTGGTGCCGGTGGCATGGATGCGTGTGGCCGACAGGGCATAAGACCCGGCAGGCAGCGCGGCGGTGGTGTTCACCGTGCCGTCCCGCCCGCTCCAGCGCAGGGTGCCGCCGACATTCAGGGTGACCTGCCGCACCGGTTCGACCAGATCGACGATATCGCTGGGGGTAACGGCAAAGGCGGCAATGGCCGGCGCATTGATGCCGCCGGCGGTGTTCTGAAATCTGTCAGGCATGGCTGTGTCCTTGTCCGCGGCCCGGATGGGCGATTGGCGGCAAGGTTAGGGAAAAGCGGTAATCACCCCCCTACCCCAGCGCGCGCTGCTGGCGCGCGCTGTGCAACGCCTATTCGGACCAGTCCGGCCCCAGACGCGGCCCACCCTTGGCCCCGGGCTTCTGCGCAGCCAGAAGCTCGCGCAGAAAATCCGTCGCCCCCATCCCGGGTTTGTCGGCGCCCGTGCCCAGAACAGGAAGAAAATCCTGCCAGCGGGCACCAGTGCCAGAGAAGAGCGCGAGGATTTTTGCACCGCGGCCGTAAAGGTAGTTTTGTCCGACGCGCGCATCCTTGGTTTCATCCAGAATCTGCTTGGCTATGTTGCCTTCGACGACTGTGCCGGAATTGCTTTGTCGCGCCTTGCCCACCAACCGGATGATCGCACCACCGTCGCCGACGCCCGGCAACAGGGTGTTGTTACGCACCACGACATGCTTTTGTCCGCCATTGATGTAAATGGTATTGGCAGACCGGGTGTTAATGACATTCTCTTCGATCAGGATATCCCGATAGCCCCCCCCCGCCGGATCTGACACGAAGATACCCTGTGCCGTCCGCTTGGGGGAACCTGTCGCGTGGTTGTCATGCAGGAAATTCCGACGGATCGTGATCCGGGCCGGCGTCTTGCCCTGGGCCCCAAACATCTGGATCAGATCCGGATGTGTGGGGGGATAGGAAATTACGTCATCGAGGATATTGCCCTCAATCAGCCCGTCATGGCTGTCACCGGTGATGCGCATGACGTCTTCTGATACCTTGCCAACCCGGCTTTGCCGTATCTCGAAATAGGTCACACTGTTGAAGATAACCCCGAATTGCCCACCCGAGACGTCACAGCCCTGAATCTGGAGATGGCTGACATTTCGAAAATACAACATATCGTCTGACAGACAGCCGCGGATGCCTATATTCTTGCTGCTTTCAACGCGGAACTGCTTTTCCAGCATAAGGCCTTCGAACTGCAGGTTCGCGCTGTTCATCAGCCGCACCTGGCCGAAGATCGCTTTGCGGGGGACCTCGGCCCGCAGCGAGACGGAGTTTTTGAAACTCCGGTCTCGCAGCACCAGATCACCGTAGCGGCCCGGGGCAAGAACAATCACGCCTCCCTGCACGTTCTGCAATGCGATGGAAAGTTCATCCGCCGTCCTCACACGGACGTCCTGTGCCCATGCCGGACCATGCAGAACCACAAACACAAGATTTAGAAGCAAGACGCGGAGAAAAAACCGATGCGGCATTGTGAGGGATGACCTGGCAAAAGGGAGGGGCAGGATAGCATGTCCAGGTTGGACAAGAGTGGAAAATACCAGAAGGAACCTTTCGTCGGCCACAATCCGCGGGGCTGAAGGACGTTCGGGTCAATGCGCAACCACATAGCTTGAGCGGATTTACGCCACCAAGATGCACTTCAAATGCACTGAAAATACAATGCTCGTTTCTTGCTTTCTAGAATGTATCCAGCAGGGAACACCTTCGAAAACAGCAGCGCATCTGAGGTGATGCTTTCATGTATCATACTGATAATAAATAGTTCCGACCTTCCTGAAGAACTTGCCGCCATGAATGAACTCCGCGCGCAAGGTTAACGGCTTTCTTGTAAATCCAGTCAAAAATACGGCGTTTTCGGCACAGTTGATCGACTCGAAACCACCGTCCTGCCCAGACAACGCCCAGAAGATGCACGATCTCTGCCCGGAAAGTTAAGCTTCTGCCGCTGCTCACGGGGGTTACCAGCGATGGCTACAATCAAGGTCTCGAACCAGACCCAACTTCTTTCTGCTCTGAAAACCGCGACAGGTGGAGACACCATCCTGCTTGCGAATGGAGACTATGGTACAGTTGCGCTGAAGAGCACGTTTTCTTCAGCGGTCACCATTCAGGCGGAAAATCCCCTGGGGGCGACATTTTCGAAAATCACCCTGAGCGGCGCAAGCAATCTGGCGTTCGATGGGCTGAAACTTCAGTACAGTTTCGAGGCGACATCTTCCGCGAACATTTCTCTGACGAACTCAACATCGAACAGTATCCTCAATTTCCGTGACGTGAATGGCCTTGTCGTTGACAATGTCACCGCGACCGGGGGGCAATACAGCATCCTCTTGAATTCGATCCAGAATTTCACCGTGACAAACAGCACCTTCGGCAATGTCTCGACAGATGTGATGCGGATCACGGGCAATAGCTACAATGGTCTGGTCGAGAACAATGTTCTCTCCGACACGATCGCCCTAAGCGGCACCCATCCCGACCTGATTCAGTTCTTCGCCAGCAACGGCGTTACCCCGCACGACATCATCATTCGCGGGAATCTGCTTTATGACAACCCGGCGACAGGTGAGATCAATGCACAGGGCATCTTCGTGTCTGATCCCGCAGCGGGCGGCTACAAGAATATCCTGATCGAAGACAACCTGATCAACGTCAACTCGCCCAACTCGATCTACATCAACGGCGGGCAGCAGAATGTCGTGGTGCGCCACAATACGCTCATTCCCGGTGTTGGGGATGGCGGAGCGATCATCCGGCTGGTTGACAAGGCCGGCATGAACAACTCCGGCACGATCATCGAAGGCAATGTTGCCAAGATGATCATGGATGAGACGAAGGCCTCTGTTGTTACCGACAACTACTTCTACGGTCGCAATGCCAATCTCTCCTCTTTGTTTCATGGCACCAACGGAACCACCTGGGAAAATTTTGTCCCTGTCGCGGGCTCTGCCATCGATTTCGGAACCGGTCTAGGCGCGCAAGACCGTCTTGCCCATCTGCTGCTGGAGCATTTCGGAACCGCCACGCCCATCCAGCAGGGGGAAGCGCCTGCCGTTGTAACGCCTACGGCCCCCACTTCGGTCTATCACCTCGACACGTCCTATGAACTGGCAGGCACCAAATCCGGGGTCGTGAAGCTGGCGGACAACAAGGCGATGGATATTGACACGGGCTCGATCCATGTAAACTTCAATGCCGATACGGTTGCAGGATCGCGCGGCATCATTTCGAAGGGGGCCGCTGGTTACGACGATGATTTCTCCGTCTGGATTCAGAACGGCAAGCTGATCCTGTGCGCCGAAAATGACATGGGCCAGACGATCACCCTGTCGAAAACCGGCATCAAGGCTAACACGGATTACGACGTTCTGATCACCTTTGACGAACAAAAGGTAAAGCTGTGGGTAAACGGTAGCCAGGTCGGCGAAGCGGCCTTCGACCTCGATCTGTCGGGCAACAGCGAATATCTGGTTCTGGGCGGGGTCAACGGCCAAAGCACGCGTGGCACGACCGACAGGGTCTCGTCCTTCTTCGACGGCACGATCAGCAATCTGTCGATCTATGACTCGGTGTTGACGCCAACCGAGTTCGCAACGCTGGAAACCCTGCGCCACAGCCACGATCTGGCAACCCCGATCACCTACTGATCCAGCATCATAGACCTCGTAGCCCCGACCCGTTGCATCGCATGGGTCGGGAGTCCTGTATTTGTAATCGCAAACCCCTTAGGCCGGGCGACGCCGGTAGGGGTAAGCTGCGGGTCTCAAGGCATGTAAAAGAGGTGTCAGAGGCAACCTGACAAGGTGCTTTCGTGTGCGACTGTTTGCCAGAAGCTGTATATTCCGCAGATATATCCGATACGCCTGCGCAGGGTATCCGGCGGCAAAGGCTGTGCGGATCGAATAGGCGCAAGAACCGGCAAGAAAGCTGCGGATTGCCTCTGGCCGACCGATATAACAGCCTTCGGCTGCCTTGGTGACCAGCCAGTGAAAGCCCTTGATGACCTCTTTCACATTTCCCGACAGGCTTTCATGGCCACTGCGCCGCAAAGCGGCCAGAACCGGGGACGCAATCGTCATGACCGAACCGGGGACGCGCAGGAAAAGATCGGTATCCTCCATGCAGCGCAGATCTGCGGCAAACCCGCCCAACCCGGCAAAGACGGCACGCCGGATTGCAGCGTTGCAGGCCCCATAGCGCATAGCCGGAGCGGCCTGAACCGTATCGACAAAACTGGGGTGAACCTGGGTTGTGGCGGCGGCGGGCTGGATATTGGCAAGTTCAGAGGTCTCCGCAAAATTTCGCCCTTGCAAAAAGACAAGGTCCACCTCTGACGGAGCCGCCGCCAAAACCTGAAACAGCGTCTGCAAGGTCCAGGAAAACCACAGGTCATCACTGTCCAGAAACACCAGCCACTGGCCCTTTGCTGCAGCAGCGGCGCGGTTTCTGGCGATACTCGGTCCCGCATTTTCTTGCTCGATCAGCGTTACCCTGGTGGACTGGTCCAGCCGGGCCAAAGCTTGCCTGGCACGTGAAATGGAATCATCCCTTGACCCGTCATCGACGATGATCAGTTCGGCCCATGTGGGCCCAAGACCGATACTTTCGATGCAGTCGACGACACACCAGCCGCGATTGTAAAGCGGCATTATGATCGAAATCACAGGATCCATCATCCCTTGCCTCAATCTTTCCTGTTCCAGAACCGGCAAGCTAGCAGCTTCGGCTAACGGACCCAAGCAACCCGTGACACTCTCAAGCCACCATCTTCTGCATTGCAGCAACAATCTGTTTCGCACGCGAAACAAAGCCGCTTTTCCTTGCGGCGATGTGGCCAGTTTCTTTGCAAAATGCCGCCTTTCGCCAATGCAGCATCACGCCAAAGCCTTTCAGGTTGACGCGGAACATGGCAAGACAGCCTATAGAACGACGGAACTTTCAGGCGACAGGCATGCAGCAAGGCAATCAGACCGCGGGGGACAAGCTGAACGCGGCCACAGGGGCCGGACGGCGTGTTCTGATCGTGGTGGAAAACCTGCCGGTGCCGCTGGACCGCCGGGTCTGGCTGGAGGCGACGACGCTCAGGCAGCACGGATATCATGTCAGCGTGATCTGCCCCACCGGCCGCGGCTGGGACAAACAGTACGAGCTGATCGACGGCGTTCACATCTACCGCTATCCCGAACCGCCAGAGGCCCATGCCGGGGCCAAGGCCTATGCCATCGAATATGGTCTGGCCCTATGGCACATGTTCCGGCTGGCGCGCAAAGTGCGGCGCGAACAGGGGTTTGACGTCATCCACGGCTGCAACCCGCCCGATCTGATCTGGCTTCTGGCGCTGCGCTATCGCCTTTCGGGGGTGCGGTATCTCTTCGATCACCACGATGTCTGTCCCGAGCTGTTCGAGGCCAAGTTCAACAAGCGGGGCCTGCTCTACAAGGTCATGTTGTGGTGGGAGCGGATCACCTTTGCCTGCGCCTCTGTCTCCATCGCCACCAATGAAAGCTTTCGCCGCATCGCCCTGACCCGTGGCCATATGCGCCCCGAGGATGTCTTTGTCGTCCGCTCTGCCCCCAAGGTCGAGAAGTTCGAGCTGCGCCCCGCCGATCCTGCCGTACGCAAGGGGGCAAAGACCGTTCTTGGCTGGGTCGGCGTGATCGGCCAGCAAGAGGGGCTGGACCTTCTGATCCAGGCGGTTGACCACCTGGTGCGCAAGATGGGCCACACCGATCTGCATGTGGTGATTGTGGGCTTCGGCCCGCATCAGGCCGAAGTGGAACGCGACGTGGCCACCCATGGCCTGGCCGAGTATTTCACCTTTACCGGTGCGCAATATGGCGAAGACCTGCTGCGGGTGCTGAACTCGGTCGACATCGGGGTTTCGCCCGACCCCAAGAACGGGATGAACGACATTTCCACCATGAACAAGGTCATGGAATACATGACCCTGGAAAAGCCGGTGGTGCAGTTTGACCTGACCGAAGGCCGCGCCTCGGCCGAAGGTGCCTCGCTTTATGCCCGCGCCAATGACCCCTTGGATTTCGCAGCCAGAATCGCCGAGCTGATCGCCGATCCTGAAAAAGGCCGCGAAATGGGCCGTCTGGGCCGCAAGCGCGTGTTCGACAAGCTATCCTGGACCCATTCGGTGCCGCATCTGCTGGCCGCCTATGACCGGGTTTTTGCCAAGCGCTAGGGCTGTCGGCGCGTGCCCACGGTCGTGGCCGGATTGCCCGCCACAATTGCAAAAGGCTCCACCTTGCCCCGCACAACGGCACCGGCACCGATGATGGCCCCCTGCCCCACTTGCGCCCCCGCCAGGATCACCGCGCCATAACCGATCCAGACATCGCGGCCGATGGTTATGTCAGCCTCTTTCATCGCCTGATCGGTGACAGGGCTGCCGTCGTTGAACCGATAGTTCGCCGCCGACATCATCACGCCAGGGGCCAGCATCACATCGGGCTCCAGAATAATCCGCCCCTGCCCCGGCCCGGCCCACAGATAGCAATTGGCCCCGATGCGGCAGCGGTCGCCAAGGGTGATGTTCTGCCCGTTGGCGAAACTGGCGGTCGGGCTGATGATCAGCTTTTGCCCCTTGGTGACTTTGCGCAGTTCGGTCACATGGATATAGTTGTAGTAATTGACCACCTTGACCGCATGGGCCCAGGCGCGCGGATCAAGGAAAGACAGGATCAGCCGTGCCAGCCGCTTCGGCTTAGTGCGGCGCGCCTTATGTACCCCTTCTGCCACTTTTCACGCTCCCTTGGCTTCAAAACCCTGAGCGCAGCCGACGCAGCACCTCGCGATACCGCTCCTTGCTCTGCTCCAGGATAGCCCTGTCACTGAGTTGGCCCTGCCTGGCAACAATTTTCCGCAAGGCAGAAGGGGTTTGCAAGGCCTCCAGTTCCATTCGCAGGCGGAGACGCAGGGGCAGCTTGCTACCCCGCGACGGACCGACTGGCTTCGGGCTGGCGGGAGCTGCTGCATCAGCAACATGCATATGGCCCTGTCGCGCCGCCGCGGGCGCTGCTTGCTTGGGCACGATCCGCGCAATCCGCTCCATGATGGGATAGAGCGGTGATATCTTCAGTTGCACGCCCACGCTCTCGGACCAGTCCAGCCACTTCGCCCCATTGAACCGATGAGAGATGGAGACCGCATGCCAGGGTGTGCCAAAAGTATCGGCAATGATGGCCGCATGCATGGACTCTGCAATCACCAAAGGGGCTGTCGCAAGGCGGTGGATGACCGTCTTGGCATCCCCGCTTGGAGAGACATAGTCAACCCCCGCCGCCGCGCACAGCCGTGCCCAATCATTGCGGTAAATAGATGCCTCATGCGGGACAAAGATCGGGCGCTCCGTTCGGGGTAGCCCCTGAAATTCTGAAAAGTCCGACAACATGATTGCCGGATCGACAATGCCTTTGTCAGCCGACAAACCCAAACCTGCGGCCGAACGCGGCCCCCGCACGGCTTCAAACCGGCATTCGGCCATCAGGCCTGCATCCGGCACATCGCCATAGCCCAGCCCCGACCCCACGATCAGCTTGGGCATACCCCGAGGTAAACCGTTGTTGATCAACGTGCCCACCCCGATCAGCGTCGTCCCAGGCCAAGCCTCGCGCCAGCCGGGCAGAAGCGTATCCCAGATCCAGGTGTTCAGGTCGTCGCCAAAATTGCCGTGGGAAGAATGGTAATAATAAAGATCCAAGGTTCTGCTCGCGTCAGAGAGATTGCACGCCCACCATAGCGACCCTGTGCAGATACTGCACCGCAGAAATCACCCTACCCGCACCTTGACCCAGCCCAGGAACGCCCTGTCCGGTGCACGCAGGCGGGGGCGGCCGGTTTCGACCCACCAGCTCTTCCATTCCGCCTCCAGCGCATGGACGTCCCAGCCGGGGGCGAGGTGGCGCGCCTCGTCCAGTGTGTCGGGATCGAGAAGCGGCGCCCCCAGCAGCGCCTCGGGCGGCACCCGGCGGGGGGTGACGCGCAGGATGTCGCCCGGCTCTTCCTCCAGCCGGTAATCGGGCAGGGTGTCGGCCTCGATCATGTCGCGGATCATCTTGCGAAAGACGCGCCGCGGGCTGGCCGAGCCGGATTTCTTGAGCAGGGTTTCCACCGAGATCCGCCATTCGGGCTGCCGCCCGCAATGCTTGCGCGCGATCTCGTAGACCCGGCGCTCCAGCGGTTTTCTCAGCCGGAAATAATCGCGGCTCAGTGTCAGGACCGATTTCGACAGCACCGAGCGGAACAGCCAGTCAGAGATGGTGACCATCACGCTGACCATCCGGCCCGCGCGGGTGTGGCGCACGATCTGCCAGCTTTCGATCAGGCCGAAACCCGTGGTGGTCTCCAGCTCTCCGGTGACGATATTGGTGGTGATGCGGGTGCCGGCCAGCCGCTCGAACGCTTCGCGCAGGCGCTGATAGCCGTCGCCGCTGGTTTCGCGGTTGGTGGCCACCAACAGGTCATGCGCCTTCAGGTGCAGCACCCGGCTGACCGCCCTTCCGGCATTGATCGCCGCCATCAACTGGCTGATGCAATAGATCAGAATGTCCTTGTCATGAATCGTCGCCAGCCCGCGCACCGAAGGGGTGATGGTGATCTCGGCCCCGTTATGGGCATAGCTGAGAATCCGCAGATCGGGGCGCGTGCCCAGCGAGAACATCGGATGTTCCATCGAGGCAAGGTCACCCTTGGGCAAGGCTTCGAAGATGTCACAGACAAAAAAATCGGCTGTCGGATGCCGGTCGGGCAACAGCGCCGCTGCCCCTTTGCCATAGCCGCTGCCGCGCGCGGGAAGTGCCGCTGCCGCCATATGCCTGCCTCTGCCCTCTCGGTCCGCTTTCCCGCAGTTTCGGGCGCCGACTCGTTTCGTGGTTTCATTGACGGGCAGGGTAAAGTTATCCACAGGACCCGTCCAGTCCGAAGGCTATCCGGCTTCGGGGGTTCAGAGTCGGCGTCTCGGGGGTTTGGAATCGCAGGATCGGGGTTTCAGAGTCACCACCCCTTCAGATTTTCCCCGGAACCCTCTGCAAAATCAGGACTTCCCGCAAAGGCAAAGCGCCTGTAACTTACATACTAACTGGATCTAACATCAGGATTTTTTGGCCAGCCCCCTTACGGACAGGTCAGAACCGTTTGGAACCGGCGGAATTTGCTTGGAAAACCAAAAGAAACCGGGCCGATGTGCGGCTTTCCCTTCCATGTGCGCTGTTTTGTGATACTTTCAAAAAAACACAGCACATGGCCGGTTTTCAATGTCGGAAGACACCCCTCCCCCCTATTTCAACATTCAGCCTGATGCGGCACTCGCAGAACTGGGCGAGGCCACCGATACCGCCAGTTTTGCCCGGATCGCCGAGGCTTGCGGCCGGGGGCGCGATGATCTGATCGGGCGAGGGTTGAACGATGAGGGGCGCAAAACCCTGCGGCTGTTTTCAACGTGGGAGATCACCCGCTATCTGATTCCGGTGGCGCAGGCCCATTTCCGCCGCGTGCTGAAACAGAACCCCGACCTGCCGCAGGGCGCCTCCGAGACCGAGGGCGGGGCCAAATGGTTCACCCTGGATGAGGTGCTGCGCCTGCGCGCCCATTTCGCCGCCGAAGGGTCAAAGGCCAAGGAATATCTGCCGTGGCGACCAAAGGGGCTGCCCGCGAAGATCGTGGCCGTGGCGAACTTCAAGGGGGGCGTCGGCAAGACCAGTACCTGCGCGCATCTGGCAATGTCGGCCGCGCTGGATGGCTACCGCGTGCTGGTGGTGGATCTCGACAGCCAGGGCTCGATGACCTCGATCTTTGGTGGCAGGGTGGCCGATGAATGGGGCACGGTTTTCCCGCTGGTCGCCCGCCATTACGCCCGCCACCTGCGCGCCAGCAATCAGGGCCGGATTGACCGGGGCGAGCCGCCCATCCCGATCGACGACACGCTGGCCGAGGCACTGAAGGTCTCCGCGCCCGACCTTGTGCAAAAGACCCACTGGCCCAACATCGACCTGATCGGCGCGCAGCTGAACCTTTACTGGGCCGAGTTCCAGATTCCGGTCTGGCGGATGCAGGGACGCGGCTGGAAGCTGTGGGATGCGCTGACCGAAAGTCTGGAACAGGACGGGCTGCTGGAGCAATACGACATCATCTTTGTCGATACCCCCCCTGCCCTTGGCTATCTGACGATCAACGGTCTGGCGGCGGCCGACATCCTGCTGGTGCCGCTTGGCGCCTCGTTCCTGGAGTTTGATTCCACGGGCCGCTTCTTTGACATGCTGCATTCCACCTTTGCCAGCATCGAAGAGGGCGAGAATATCGCCGCCCGCGCATTGGGGCGGCCAGAACTGTCGTTTGAATGGGATGCGGTGCGGGTTCTGGTCACCCGGTTCGATGGCAACCAGCAGGCTGAACTGGCCGGGCTGATGCAGGCCTATCTGGGCCGCACCCTGTCTCCTGCCCGGCAGGGCTTTACCGCGCTGATCGGGCAGGCGGGCGAACAGGTGAACGGAATTTACGAAGCCGATTACCGCGACTTCAACCGCGATACCTATATTCGCGGCCGAGAGACGTTTGATGCCACCTATGCCGCCTTCAAGAAACTGCTGATCGGCACCTGGCGGCGCGATGAACTGGCCGAACAGCAGGCGGCGGAATGATGGGGATGTTTCGCGTGCGAAACATTTGCGAGGGGATTTGAGATGGCCAAACGCAAACGTCTGAGCCTGCCGGGTGAACTGGATGAGGCGGGCCTGCCGCCAGATCCCTATGCTGCCGGTCCCCTGACCCGCGCGCCGGAAACCAAGGCGATGTATCCCTTTGGTGTGGCCCCTGCCCCGATCTCGCGCGAGGCGGCCGATGCCGCCGCCATGGCTGCGCTGCGCGAACTGGCCGAAGAGGTGTCGAATGCCCGGGCCGAAGGGCGGTTCGTGCAGGCCTTGCCGCTGGATCAGGTGGACGAAGGCTGGCTGGTGCGTGACAGGGTGACTGTAGACGCCGAGGCGCTGTCGAGCCTGACCGAAAGCCTGCGCGCCCATGGTCAGCGCATGGCGATCGAGGTGGTGGACCATGGCACCACAGCCGGGGCAGGGCGCCGCTATGGCCTGATTTCCGGTTGGCGGCGGCTTTCCGCCCTGCGCGCGCTGCATGCCGAAACCGGCGATGCCCGCTTTGCCACCGTGCTGGCGGTGCTGCGCCGACCGGAAACCGCAGGCGATGCCTATGTCGCCATGGTCGAAGAAAACGAGATCCGCGCCGGCCTGTCCTATTATGAACGCGCCCGGATCGCCGCCAAGGCGGTCGAGGCGGGGGTATTCCCTTCGCCCAAGCTGGCCCTGCAACGGCTCTATGCCAACGCCAGCCGGGCGCGGCGATCCAAGATCGGGTCCTTTTTAAGTCTCTATTCGGCGCTTGGTGACGCTTTGCGCTTCCCCGAGGCGATCCCGGAACGCCTGGGCCTTGCCCTTGCCATGCGGCTGGATGCCGAACCGGGTTTCGCTGCGAGCATCACGCAGGGGCTTGCCAGAGTTGACCCTGCCGATGCGGCGGCGGAAATGGAGGCGTTGAACCAAGCGCTGAAACCCGCGCCAAAAGGGCAGGGGGCCAGCCCGGCCAGTGCCCAGGAAAACGGTCACAAAACGCCCGATAGTGTCACATTCAGCTTTCGCAAGGGCGAGATAAGGCTGTCCGGTCCCGGAGTGGATGCCGGATTGAAAGACAGGCTTCAGGCTTGGCTGGCAGGGCAGGGGATCGGGGTTTAACCGCCCGGAGGGGGGGGCGGGGCAGGGGCCGCAACGAGGGTCGCAACGGGGGCCTCGCCCGCCGCACTGCCCGAGCCCAGCCGCACGTTCAGCGCAATGAAATCCAGCGCCTGCTGCCGCTGGGTCTGGGCAAAGGCATTTGCCGCATTGGTCACCGATTGATCGGCATCGATCAGGTCACCCACCGTGGCGCCCCCGGATTTCACCAGATCGCGCGTCATCCCTTGCGCCTCTCGGTACAGTGTCAGGCTGCGCCCGGTGGCGGCAAGGGCGCGGCTGCTGCCCTGATATTCAACCAGCGCGTTCTCGACCTCCATCAAGGCGTTCAGCACGGTGGCCTTCCAGTCGATATGCGCCTGACGGGCAGCCGAGGCGGCAGCCTCGACCCCGGCCTTTGTACTGGCATTGGGAAATTCCGGCAGCGCGACAGAGGGGCCGAAATAATAATCGCGGCTGGTGCCACCTTTGCGCACCGAAGTCAGGCTGATCGCGCCACTCAGGGACAGGCGGGGGTAAAGGGCGGCCTGGGCAACGGTCACCTCGCTGACGGCGGCATAGTAAAGCCGTTCGGCGATGCGGATGTCGGGGCGGTTGCGCAGAAGATCGGCGGGAATGCCGATATCGGTGCTCATCCGGCTGTGCGGCTGGCCCTTGGCAGGGCCGGTTTCGGGGCCGGGCGTGCCGGGCTGGCGGCCTGCCAGCACGGCGATCCGGTTCTGTTGAACGCGGATTGCCGCCTCGATCAGCGGCAGGTCGGCCTGGGCCTGGGCCAGTTCGGCCTTGGTGCGCGTGACATCCAGTTTCGTGCCGGAACTCGTATCAAACAGGCTCTGTGCAAGGGAAAGCGTGCTGCGGCGGCTGGTGATTTCCTGCTGGCGCAGCGTCAGAAGGCGTTGCTGATAGCGCAGGTCCACATAGGCGTTGCACAGGTTGTAAAGCACCAGAAGGCGGGCGGCATCCGTCTCGGCATCGCTCGCCTCGACCCGGGCGGCAGCGGCGGCCTTGCGGGCGCGCCGTTCGCCATAAGGGTCCAGCATCCAGGAAAGCCCCAGATCGCCCTCGGTGGAAGAGGTCACGCCGCCCCCGGTTGTGCCCTGCTGCTGGCCTGTCACCGAGGCGGACAGCGCCGCCCGGTCAGGCACGCCGCGTTCCTGGGCGCGGGCCTCGACCACCCGCTCCTTCGCCCCGGCGATCGACAGGTTCGCCCCCAGCGCCTCGGTCGCCAGTTGGTCCAGCACCGGGTCCTGGAACCCGTGCCACCATTCGGCATTCGAGAGCAGAACGGGGGCGGCCTTTCGTTGCGAATAAGAGCCTAAAAAGGGGAAATGCGGGGTCTTGTAGCCTTCCTGTTGCGCACAGGCAGCCAGTGCCGTGGCCAACGCCAGGGCAGAGAAGGCAAGAGGTCGCCCCCTGAGGCGACGGGCTTGGCGCGGCGGCGCCATGCGATGTCGGTCCATGTGCCTGCTGCCGGTTTCCGGCTGTTGTTCCGGCGGTGGCCCGCCTTGTGTTCGGGCAGAAGGATGCAGCAGGGGGGGCGGCGGAGCAAGCCGGGTGTGACGGGTTGAGGGGCGGGTGAGGCATCCTTGCCGCAAATTACGCAGCGGCAACCTATCTCGTACGCCATGCACCACAGGACTTTTTGGCGGCCTGCCCGATATAGCCAACCAGAACAGGCACCATGACCTCTGCGGCAATAATTGGGGCGGGGTGCTGTCCGTCAATCTGAAGACCCCTTTCCCGCCAAGGCCGGACAAGCCATCTGGGGTAGAAATCAAGAAGCCCGGTATCGAGCTGCGCGGCAAGGGTAGGGTAGATTGCCATATAGCGCGGCAACAGGGGGCGCATCAGGCTGGACAAGCCGTATTTGGGGCTCATCACCATCAGGATGATTGGCAGATCGGGCCGGGTGGATCGTAACCCTGCGATCAGACGCCGATGGTTTTCTTCGCTTTTGGCGAGGGAAATGCCATCATAGACGTCGGCATCATTGCCCGAGAATTCGATGGTGACGAGATCGGGCCTCGTCTGATTGATCACCTCAAGTTGTGCCACGCCCCAGTCTGAGTTCATGCCCGCGCGGGCGATGCGGGTGATAATCACATCCACACCGAGGCATTTTGCCAGCCTGTGTTCAAGGCTCTCGGGCCAGCCTGGGCGCGAAGTCAGACTGGTGCCGATCAGCGTGACGCGAAAGGGTGATGCCTCAAGGGAGACCGTGGCAGACAAGGCTCTGTCAGCGGGAGGCGATAACCGATGCTGCCATAACTGCAGGCCCCAGAGAGCCATCCCGACCAAGATGATCAGAGCGCCTGCCCATATCTGCCAGCGGTCTGTCACCGTCTTGTTTCCGATCAGGTCAGGCCAGCCTCGACCAAGGCACTTTCGTTCGCATCGGCTTCCAGAAAGCGCCCGCCGACGATCGTGATGCCCTCGCGCAAGATCTTGGCGGGATTGCCGCCGACCAAAGTGCGCGGAGGCACGGATTTCGTCACTACAGAGCCTACAGCCACCATGCTGCCCTGCCCGATTTCGACCCCTGGCAAGATTGTGCTGCGCCCGCCAATGAAGGCGTCCTCTCCGATGCGGGTGTGCAGATAAAGTCCGCGTGTCCGGTCATGCGTCATCACGCGCACCTCAAAGGCCAACCGGGCCCCGCGTGCGATGTGCACGCCTTTTGGGAAGGTCTTGTCCAGCTTGGCTGATAGCGAGATCATGGTGTCAGGGTGAATATCCATGCCCCAGACCTTTACCAGCCAGAACCGCCGAATCCAGATGACGGCGTTCCGCAGCTCCTTGAAGTAATTCAGGCCCTGGCGGGATATCTTGCGGTATTTCAGGGGGGCTGGCTGTGTCATGGGGCCTGATCTGTTGTCTTGTTCACTCTATCTCAAGGTTAGGTGTCTGTTTGCTGAGCAGCAAGCCACACATGGCTGATAGCCTATCCCAGTCTAAAGGCCCCAAAAAACCGGCAGTTTCGTGACGATCTGCCTGCGATCTTCACTTCGAGCAGAGCGTCTTCAGATGGTTAATACTCAATTAACGATTGAGTAAGGGTTTCCCGGCTAGTCCTTGGGGAGATTCTGCGGCGCCGCAGGATTGGGAATCCTGTGGGTGGTCTTATGGGCAAGATCAAGGAGTTGGATGGTCTGCGGGGCCTTTTGGCTGTCTGGGTCGTGATTGTGCATCTTTTGCCCTCGGTGGGGATTGCCTCGGAATCCTTTGGACCTTTCGGTCCGCTGTTCGGGTCTTTGATCCGGGTGAAGATATTCTGCATCCTCAGCGGCTTCGTGATATTCCTGATGCTGGATCGCCGCCGGCAGGGCTATGGAGAGTTCATCCGGGGCAGGTTGCTGCGGATATATCCGGCCTTCCTTGTTGCGTTCCTGCTGTCCCTTATGATCGCGCCTCTGGCTGTCGAGGCGCTGAGGCAGGCCCCGTTCGAGGGAGCGCGCCTTTCGGATCGGCTTTTGGCTTTTGAGAGCGGGCTGGATCGTCTGCCTGCGCATGTGGTCGCGCACCTTACCCTTTTGCACGGTTTGATCCCGCGGCAGATTCTGCCGAATGCGGCCTATACGTTCTTGGGGCAGGCGTGGAACATCTCGACCGAGTTCCAGTTCTATCTTCTGGTTCCCCTCCTGTTTGCCGGGTTGGCGACAGGTGCGACCTGGCGGCGGTGGGCGGTGGGGCTGGCTTGTCTGCTGGCCTGGGTTTTTCTGCGGCACTGGCCAAACCCGGCCAACCTGGCAGCCTATGCCCCCTATTTCGGTTTGGGCATTGCCAGCTTTGTCTGCTGGCGACGAGATTGGGCGGGGCAGGGCTGGCTCACTCCGCTTTCTGTGGCGGGGGTGGCGATTGCGGCTTGCCTCCTGGCTGACATGGCCATCGGAATTTGGGGTCTTGTTCTGGGCTGGTTGCTGTTGGTGCGTGATCGAGGGGCGTCACGACGCCCCATTGCATGGCTGTCGTCGCGCCCCATGCTGTGGCTGGGGCACCTTTCATATTCGTTGTATCTGCTGCACATGACGCCGCTTTACTTGGGGATGTACCTGCTGAACGGCCAGAGTCTTGATCGCTGGAGCTACCTGGGCCTGCTGGCGGTCTTTACCTTTGCTCTTTCGATCCCGATGGCCTGGATGTGTACCCGCTGGGTTGAGCAACCTTTTTATCGCAAGGTGCTGCGCAGGCCCGTCTATGTCGCCGGACACTTGCAGAAAACCACAGGCTGACAGCATGCTGCGCCGCAGTATCGACAGTCGTGTGCGAGGGCTGATAGTGTTCAGGCGTGATTTGAAGGAAAGTATGCGCTGTTGGCCAGTTTTGATCCAGATGCCCGCAAGGCCGTATCGCCAGATGGAGCAGAGGGCAGCTTTTCGGTTGTGATCCCGGTCTATAATCGACCGGATCATGTTAGGGCTTGTCTGGCCCCTTTCCTTCTGCCGGAAGCATCTGGTCTGGATGTTGTCGTGGTGGACGATGGTTCGACCGATGAGACGCCAGAGGTTGTCAGGGCCTTGGCGAAGCAAAGCCGGGGGGCGACCATCCGGCTTGTGGTGCAGTCGAACAGCGGCCCTGGTCCTGCGCGAAACCGCGGTATGGACGAGGCGCGAAATGACTGGGTTGTTTTTCATGACAGTGACGACATCTGGCTGCCCTGGAGCGTTGATGTCATGAAAGATGTGCTGGCTCGCCCCGAGGCGGCCAGGGCAACGGTCCTGTTCATCGAAGCGGTTCGTTTCCATGATATTGCAGAGCTTGATCGGTTGAGGGCGGCCCCCGTGGCCCTGCGCCTGCATGATACGCTTCTGGATATGCGCCTGGACGATCCCATCACAACGGTATCGTCGTGCAATGTCGGCTTCCGGCGATCTGTGTTCCAGGCATTGGGCGGCTTTACCGGCGCGGTGCGTCACAGTGAGGACACCGATCTATTTTATCGCGCGAATGAATGCGGGCCTGTTCTGGTCATCGGTCAGCCGGCCATGATGGGCTATCGGCAAAGCCAGCCGGGAAGCGTCACGCAGACCAATTCGGGCGATGCAATCCGCTATGTGCGCACAAGGTTTCTGATCGACCGCAACAGGGCGGGTCTTTACCCAGGCCCTGCGGGCAAACGCAATCTGGCCCTTGCCCGTACGGTGGCCTTCACGGTGCGGGATTATTTTGCCGAAGGCCACCTGGCTGCAGCCTATCGGGTTTGGTGGCAGGGGGTGGGTCTGTTCCTGGCGGCAGGGCAGTGGTCATCCGTGGTCAAGCTGCCGCTTACGCCCTTGCTGCATTATCTGCGGCCCAAGCGTTATCGTTTCCGTTGGTCATGCAAGGGTGGCCCGGCTTGATCCGGCCTTTGCCCGTGGTTGGACAGGCCGATTGGATACACCGGAAATGACGCAGCAGAACCTCAGATCCAAGGCCATGAAGGGTGCCAGCTTTACCGTTGCGGGGCGGCTTTTGCGCGCCTTTCAGGGGGTAGCGGTCCTCGGGGTTCTGTCCCGCTATCTTTCTCCTGCCGAGTTTGGCCTGATATCCATGGTCGCCTTCGTGTCGGGAATAGCCCAGATACTGACAGATTTCGGCACTCGTATCGCGTTGGTGCAGCGCGGCAACGTAACCAAGCTGGAAGAGGATTGCGTCTTCTGGTGGAACCTTGGCATCGGGGCGGTGATGACGCTTGCCACCATGGCGTTTTCGCCCTGGATCGCCCAAGCAATGGGTGACAGCCGAATTGTTGGTCCTTTGTTGTGGGTAGCCCCGATTTTCGTTTTCGGCGCTTTGCAGGGTGTTCCGCAATCCGTGCTGGAGCGGCGCCTGGCCTTTGGCCATCTGACCATCTCGGAGGTTGCGGGGGCTGTGTCCAGTTCGGCCGTCGCTGTGGCCATGGTGCTGCTGGGCTTCAAGATAGAGGCCCTGATCGCCCAGATGATGGCAGGCCCCATCGTGACCATGCTGTGCATCACCTGGTTTTCGCGTTGGCGCCCCGGCTTGCAGTTCAGCTATTCCGTCCTGCGGCCGCTGTTGTCCTATGGCAGCTATGTTACGGCCGCGGGCGTCGTGCAGTTTCTCAGTTCGCAGATCGACCGTCCCATTGTCGGGAACCGGCTTTCGACCACCGATCTTGGCTATTCCCGGATGGCCGACCAGATCGTCTTCACCCCCCTGCGGATCACGGTGCAGATGGTCCGCAAGGTCATGTTTCCGATCATGGCAACCATCCAGGAGGATGACGCCCGGATGCGGCGGGGCTATCTGACTATGCAGCACGGGTTGATGGTGGTCATGGCTCCCGTTGCCTTCGGGTTGTGGGCGGTGGCTCATCCGGCGGTCCGGCTGCTGTTGGGGCCGGGTTGGGACATGGTGGCGGTCCTGATGGGGCTGACGACGATCAGGTCCATGTTTGGCACGGTGAATGATCTGAACAGTGTGATCTTTTCGGCCAAGGGCTGGGCGAAGTTCCAGTTCAAGTGGAGTATCTTTTCCGCGACGATGACGATTTGCACACTTTTGGTGACCGTGAATTACGGGATCGTTGCCGTCGTGGCTGGCAAACTTGTGCTGACTGTCCTTCTTACGCCGATCAACTGTTCTTTCGCGCTGCGCCTTATCGGGCAACCTTCGATGGAGGTTGTGAAGGTTCTGGGCCGACCAATCTTGTCGGCGGCGGTCATGGGCGTCACGGTGGCGGCGGTTCAGTCACATCTGGCCATTGGTCCGTTGCTGCAACTTGCGGTTTGCATTCCGCTGGGGGTGGCAGTCTATGTCGCCGGGCAGCTTTTGCTGGATCGGTCGCGCTTTGTACCGCTGCTGCGGCAGATCGTGACGCGTGGCCGCCGCTAAAGTTTCTGCATGGCAGAAAGCGACACGGATACGCATTGAGGTTGTATTCGCGCCCAGCGAATCACCCGTTGGGAGGGGTGCCGTTTTTTTGGAAGCGAAATTCAGGCAAAGCTGCGGTCTTTTAGAACAATGCCTTGGGTATTGTTTCTGCCGGTTGCCCATTTTGTGCGCTGCTGCAGCATTGTTTCCATCACATGTGCGTAATCTCGCCGGGACGAAAGATATTTATCGTTTTGGCATGCTGCATGTGCTAACTGGAAAAAGATGTTTTTCGACAGGAGTCCGCTTTCATGACGTTCCTCAAATCTCTCGTCCTCGCGGCCGCTCTGCTTGCGCCTGCCGCTTCCAATGCTGCCCCGATCTACGCAGATTCGGTGGTTTCCTATAACAAAGGTCTTTTCAAGAAGACCCTCGCCGGTCGTGACTTCCCGACGGCTGCCCTGGGTGCCGAAGACGGCCTGTTCGTCTCGTTGGGCATCGGTGGTTCGATCGTGCTGTCCTTCGCCCAGCCCTTCCGGGCTGTTGGCAAGATCTTCGAGGTCACCTTCAACGACCCGAAGAAACAGCCGGAATTCGCTGACGTCTATGTGGGCGATGGCACGACCTGGACGCTGATCGCGTCGCTCAAGAACTACCTGGCCACCACCTTCGCGGCCAAGGGTGTCTTCACCCAGATCAAGATCGTCGACACCACCCCCAAGAAGGGCAAGTCCTTCGATGGCTTTGACATCGACGCTGTTTCGGTCTCGCCCGTTCCGGTTCCGGCTGCTGGCCTGCTGCTGGGTGGTGCGCTGATGGGCCTTGGCTCGCTGCGCCGTCGCGCCAAGCGCGCCTGAAGCCTGAAAACTTTCTGATATTGTCGGGCGCCCACAGGGCGCCCGATTGCATTTCAGGGGCCTGCACTGGCCGTCTTGTGTCGTCATTTGAATTGCAAAATTTAGAACAATAACGCCATTCGTGTTGAATTGTTTCCAGCACGTGCGGATTGTGGCCTGCCACCAACTTCTCCTCGACTCGCCAGCGGTTTTCCGCTCACATCAGGCTGTCCTCCCGGTATTTTCCGGGGCGGATCAGCTTGGGGGAGCTGTGATGATGGGTGGGGCATCTGGCCTTCATATGGTCCGGCCATGGGCCGGGCGCTCTTTGCGGCGGTTTCGGTATTTGTGCGGTGTTGTGTTCAGATGAAGGTCAGTTTCATTGAAGACAAGCGACCCGATCTTGCGCGGGTCGGTCGGCTGCTGGAGGCGAGTGCCGCCCGGAACCATTGGGCCAATGGCGGGCCGCTGTGGCATCTTTTCAAAAATGAGATGGCCGCCCATATGGGCTTGCCGCCCGATGTTTGCCTGATCCCTTGTGCCAATGCCGGCATCGCGCTGGAAGCGATGGCGCGGCTGTGGGCCATGCGGTTCGGCCGCCGCTTGCGCTGGCTGGCACCCGCCTTTGCCTTTCGCAATCTGGGGCGCGGCTACTTCGCCGATGTGCAGTTCGTCGATTGCGATGCGGATGCGATGCTGGACATGGCCGCGTTGCAGGCGATGGACCCGGGCAGCTATGACGGTATAATCGCCGTCAATCCGATGGGCCATGCCCCGGGGTTCGAGGAGGTGATCGCCTTTGCCAAGGCGCGGAACCTGCCCCTGCTTCTGGACAATGCCGCCGGGATCGGCAGCCGGATGCCCGATTGGGGCTGGCAGGCCCTCAGCCTGCACCACACCAAACCCTATGGCATGGGCGAGGGCGGGCTGATCCTGGTGCCTGCCGAGGCGGTGGGCGAACTGGAACCCCTGATCACCTATGGCGACCGCGCGCCAGAGCCGCCCGAGGCCTGGCTGAACAACGGCAAGATCTCTGATATTTCTTGCGCCTTCCTGCTGGACCGGCTGATGGATGCGCCAAACTGGATCGCCGCCTCGACCGAGCAGCGCCAGCGGATCGTGACGCTGGCGGCAGAGGTCGGGCTGGTGCCGCTATGTGGCGGGGGTGTGCCCCATGTGGCCCTGACCAGCGTGGCACTGTTGTCGGATGCCACGGTGCCCGAGGATATGCCGGGGCAATTGCAGCATTTCATGGCAGCGAAATACTACCGCCCGCTGGCCAGCCTGCCGCGGGCAAGCGACATCTTCCGCCGCATCATCAGCGTGCCGTCGCATGGCGGTATGGCGGCGGTGTCGGATGATCAGATTCGTGCCGATCTGGCCTTCATCGCCGGAGAGGGCAGGGCCACCCCTTGGGCGCTGCGGGGAACGGCCGCCGCCTCGTGATTGCACGGGAATGTTAACCCTTTCCTGCCGTGGCGCGCGTCACGTCAGGGCCTTGTCCATATTCCTCCCCCACCTTCGCCGCGGAAAAGCCCCATCCGGGCGCGAAACTGCGGGCAGGGCCATCGTTGCTGCGACGAAGCCCTGCGGATCAGGACGAGGACGAGGGGGCGGGGGATTGGACGACAAAGTGCTGCGTGCGCGCCAGTTGTATGAAACGCTGACCAAAGGCGGTCGTCCGCCCGAGGATCGGGTTCTGGCCCGATCACCCGAATACCGCGAGATGCTGGCCCTTGGCATTTCTCTTTGCCAGGAACGGGGGGCTGCGGCGTTCGACACCCTGTCGGCCACGCTCTACGGGGCCGAAGATCCGCGGTCTGCCGCCGCCGCTGTCGTCTTGCGGCACTGGTGGGCGGGGCTTTCGCGGCTATACGGGCAGGACGATCTGGGGCGCAGCCGTGGAGCAGAATCTTCATCCGCTAATGAAGATTATGTCATTCTGTCGCTGACAACCCGGGGGGCGACCCGGCGGCGGGCCGCAAAATCAGGCGTGGGCCTGACGGCGCGCCAAAGCCATCCGGTCAAGTTGCAGTGACACCAGCAGCGCCGCCACGGCCAGTGGCCACAGCGCGCAGGTCAGATAGGCCAACCCTGTGAAAAGCTTGCTGCGCGCGGGCGTCTGGCGCTGTTCGGCATAGGTCATGGCACCGACGAAAAGGGCCACAAGCAGGTAAAGGCCCATCAAGATCGTGGAAATATCCATCTGCGGCTTCCTTCTGGAAATCTGCGGACAAGAACCAATAACCAGATCAAACTTTACCCCCCAAGCGTGACAGACTTCCCGCCAAGGTCCAGCTTTTCTTGCGGCAGACGAAAGCAACCGGCGGTTTAGGCCTTTTTTGCCGCCAGAGGGGGCGGAAATGCGCCAGATGCCTGATCTGGCGCCCGAATTCTAAACCATGTCCAAAGGATCGGGGGGGGACGAATCGACCGGGTCGGGGTTCAGCCACAGCGCCAGAATCCAGCCGCTGACAAAGCCGCCCAGGTGGGTCTGCCAGGCCAGTTGCCCGTTCATCGCCCACCACAGCACCAGATTCAGCCCGACCAGCCCCAGGATTGCGCGCAAGACCGGCCCTTGCGGGGCATGGAGGGCGCGACGTTCCTGATAATGCAGCGCCACATGCGCCCCGGCCAGACCGAACAGCGCCCCAGAGGCGCCGACCATCGGCAGCACCTCGGAGGACAGCGCGGCAAAGCCCAGGGCCCCGCCCAGAATCGACCCGGCATACAGAACCACCAGGCGCCTTGCGCCAAAAAGATCTGCCAGAGGCGGCCCCAGCGAGATCAGCGTCATCATGTTGACGATAAAATGCACCGCCCCGGCATGAAGGAAGCCATAGGTCAGAAACATCGCATAGGGTTGCAGCGCATAGTTGGGTCGCCAGTTGTGCAGCAGCCCCGACCAGAAGCCCGCGTTCTGCAAGGCCCATCGCCGCCAGTAAGGATCGCCCCACAGGCCCGCGTCGGCCCCTGACAGCACCAGTTCCGGCACCAGGCACAGGACAAGGATCGCCAGCACCACCGGATGCCGCCAATCCGCCTGCCTCTGCCCCGTCTCGTCCATGCCTGCCCCGTTTTTCCTAGCGGTGACGCGTTCCGGTGCAGTCTGCAAGCAAAACCCGAGGCGGGCGGGTGGGCGGCTGGCTGGAACGGTGATCTGTGATACAAGGCCGCCCACACCTAGCCGCCCCGCGCCCTGCCCCTCGTCCTTGCCCCGGATGGCCGGATGGCTACTCCGTCCCTGCCCGCGCAAGACGGCGGCGTTCCACCCTTGTGCGGATGGCGGCCACATCCGTTACCGGCGTCGCTGCGAAAAGCTGGCGGGTATAGGAATGTTGCGGGTCGGCAAAGATCGCCTCGCGGCTGCCCTGCTCGACCGCCTCACCTTTCGAGATCACCATCACGTCGTCGGCAATATAGCGCACGACCGACAGGTCATGGCTGACGAACACATAGGTCAGCCCGAACTCGTCCTGCAAATCGGCCAGAAGGTTCAGAACCTGCGCCTGCACCGACAGGTCCAGCGCCGAGACGGGTTCATCCAGCACCAGAAGCGAGGGGTTCAGCATCAGCGCGCGCGCAATGGCGATGCGCTGGCGCTGCCCGCCAGAGAACATATGGGGATAGCGGTTGAAGTGTTCGGGTTGCAGCCCGACCTTCTTCAGCATCGCTTCGGCCCGCTCGCGCCGCTCGGCCGCGGGGACCTTGGTGTTGATCACCAGGGGCTCCATCAGCACATCGCCGATTTTCTGGCGCGGGTTCAGGCTGCCATAGGGGTTCTGGAACACCATCTGCACCTTCGACCGCATCTCGGGGCCGGGGCGCTGCGCGCGAATGTCGACACGCTGGCCGTCGATCCGCAACTCGCCGCCCGAGGGGGCGTCGATCAGGGCGATCACGCGGGCCAGCGTCGACTTGCCCGAGCCGCTTTCGCCGACGATGGCCAGGGTCTTGCCCTTTTCCACCTTGAAATCCACGCCTTTCAGTGCACGCACCGTCTTGGCGCCGCCGAACAGGCCGCCGGGGATGTGATAGTCCTGGATGATGGCGCGGCCTTCGACGACCGGGGGTGCTGCCGGGGTTTTTGCGGCGGCGGTCATCCTGCGGCCTCCTGCGTGAAGAAGTCGGATACGGTGGGCAGCCGGTCGCCAGTGGCATTCTCGGGCAGCGCCGAGAGGAGCGCGCGGGTATAGGGGTGCTGCGGGCTTTCAAACAGGCTCAGCACGTCGGCTTCTTCCATCTTCTTGCCCTTGTATTGCACCACCACCCGGTCGGCGGTTTCTGCCACCACGCCCATGTCATGGGTGATCAGGATCAGGGCCATGCCGTAATCCTCTTGCAGCTTCATCAAGAGATCGAGGATCTGCTTTTGAATCGTCACATCCAGCGCGGTGGTCGGTTCATCGGCGATCAGAAGGCGCGGATTGCTGGCGATGGCCATGGCTATCATCACGCGCTGGCACTGCCCGCCCGACATCTGGTGCGGATAGGATTTCAACTTTTCCTCGGGCTCGGGGATGCCCACGGCGCGGAACAGCTCCAGCGCGCGGGCGCGGGCCTCGCGCCGGGACATGCCAAGGTTGAAGCGCAGCACCTCCTCGATCTGGAAGCCCGTGGTGAAGCTGGGGTTCAGCGAGGCGACGGGCTCCTGGAAGATCATGGTGATCTCGCGTCCGATCAGCTTGCGCCGTTCGGCGGCGGACAGGTTTGCGATGTCGCGGCCGTCATAGGTCATCTCGTCGGCGGTGATGGTGGCGGTGTCGGGCAAAAGCCCCATCACTGCCAGCATCGAGACCGACTTGCCCGAGCCGCTTTCGCCGACGATGGCCAGCACCTCGCCCTTGTCCACCTGCACGTCGATGCCATCGACGGCGGTAAAGCTGCCGGTGGCGGTGGCAAATTTGACCGTCAGGTTCTTGATGTTCAGAAGCGCCATGATGTCAGCTCCGCTTCAGTTTCGGGTCAAGCGCATCGCGCAGGCCGTCACCCATCAGGTTGATCGCCAGCACCGAGATCAGGATGGCAAGGCCGGGGAAGGTGACCACCCACCAGGCGCGCAGGATGAATTCGCGCGCCTCGGCCAGCATGGTGCCCCATTCGGGGCTGGGCGGCTGCGCGCCCATGCCCAGAAAGCCAAGGGCGGCGGAATCCAGCACGGCCGAGGAAAACGACAGCGTGGCCTGCACGATCAGGGGCGCAAGGCAGTTGGGCAGGATGGTCTTGAACATCAGCCGCAGGTTCCCTGCCCCGGCGACGCGGGCGGCGGTGACATATTCGCGCTTCATCTCGCTCATCACTGCCGCACGGGTCAGGCGGGCGAAATGGGGCTGATAGACGATGGCGATGGCGATCATCGCATTGGTCAGCCCCGGCCCCAGCACGGCCACCAGCACAAGCGCCAGCAGCAGCGACGGGAAAGCCAGGATCACATCCATGACGCGCATGATCACGCTGTCGACCCCGCCGCCGAAGAACCCGGCCAGAAGCCCGATGACGATGCCGCCGACCAGCGCGATCGAAACGACGACGATGCCGATGAACAGCGAATATTGCGCGCCGAAGATCAGCCGCGACAGCATGTCCCGGCCCACGGCGTCGGTGCCCAAGAGATAGGCCGATTGCCCGCCCTCTTGCCAGGCAGGTGGCACCAGCAGGGCATCGCGGTATTGCACGATCGGATCATGCGGCGCGATCACACTGGCGAAAACCGCGATCAGAACCATCAGGACAAAGACCACAAGGCCCACGACGGCACCGCGGTTCTGGCTGAAATAGAACCAGAATTCGCGCAGCATACGGCGGCGGATGGCGGCATCCGACAGGCGGACGGGGGCGGTGGAGGGGATGTCGCTCATTTGTTGCGGATCCTCGGGTTGATGAGGCCATAGGTCAGATCGACCAGAAGGTTCACGACCATGACCAGGGCTGCGACCAGCAGCAGGCCCGATTGCACGACCGGATAGTCCCGGCGAGAGATGGAATCGATCATCCACTTGCCGATGCCGGGCCAGGAAAAGATGGTCTCGGTCAGGATGGCGCCGGCCATCAGCACGCCGATCTGCAAGCCGATGGTGGTGACGACCGGAATCATCGCATTCCTCAGCGCATGGACGCCGATGACACGGCGCAACGGCATCCCCTTGGCGCGGGCGGTGCGGACGTAATCCTCACCCATCACCTCCAGCATGGCCGAGCGGGTCTGCCGCGCGATCACCGCCAGCGGGATCGTGGCCAGCACCACCGAGGGCAGGATCAGGTGGCTTATCGCCGAGGCGAAGGCCCCCTTCTGCCCCGACAGAAGGCTGTCGATCAGCATGAAGCCGGTGACGTTGGGAAAGAAGTACAACAGGCTGATCCGCCCCGAAACCGGCGTCCAGCCCAGGATGCCGGAGAACAGGATGATCAACAGCAGCCCCCACCAGAAGATCGGCATCGAAAACCCGATCAGCGCGGTGGTCATGGATATCTGGTCGAACCAGCTGCCGCGCTTGATGGCGGCCAGAACGCCCACCGGCACGCCGATCAGCGTGGCGATGAGGATGGCGCAAAGACCCAGTTCGACCGTGGCCGGGAACAGGGACAGGAATTCGGTGAGGACGGGCTTCTTGGTGACCAGAGAATTGCCTAAATCGCCGTGCATCAGCCGCCCGAGAAAGTCGAAATATTGCAGCACCACCGGCTTGTCATAGCCCAGTTGCGCGGTCAGTTCGGCATGGCGTTCGGGGGTGACCCCGCGCTCGCCCGCCATCAGCAGCACCGGATCGCCCGGCAGGATGCGGACAAAGCTGAACGCGATGATCGTGATGCCCAGGAAGGTCGGCACCAGATACAAGAGCTTGGAGAGGATAAACCGGATCATGCGCCTTGTTCCTCGTAAAGAGCGCGCGGGAAACCCTTTGTCCCCCGCGCGCCCGGTTTCGTCAGAAACGCCGATTACTCGGCAATATCCACGGTTTCAAAGGTGAAGTCGCCCAAGGGGCTCATCACAAAGCCCGTCACCTTGGCCGACATCGGCACATACTGGGTCGAATGCGCGATGGTGAACCAGGGTGCCTGCTCTTTGAAGATCACCTGGGCCTGCTCATAAAGCTTGGTGCGCTCGGCCTGGTCGGCGGTGACCTTGGCGTCCTTCAGAAGCTTCGAGAAATCCTCGTTGCACCAGAAGGCGCGGTTTGCTCCGCCCTCGCCTGCGGAATCGCATGACAACAGCACCGACAGGAAGTTGTCGGGGTCGCCGTTGTCGCCGGTCCAGCCCAGGATCACGGCACCGTCGCGGCCCGGCTCCATCGACTTTTGCAGGTATTCGCCCCATTCATACGAAACGATCTCGGCCTTGACGCCGACGGCGGCCAGATCGGCCTGCATCAGTTCCGCCGTGCGGCGGGCGTTGGGCATGTAGGGGCGCTGCACCGGCATGGCCCAGATCTTCATCGACAGATCCTTGACACCCTCTTCCGCCAGGATCTTCTTGGCCGCTTCGGGGTCATAGGGGTCGTCGGTGACGGCGTTGTTATAGGACCACATGGTCGGCGGGATCGGGTTCTTGGCCGGTTCGGCAGCGCCTTGGAACACCGCATCGACGATGGCCTGCTTGTTGATCGCCATGTTCAGCGCCTTGCGGACCTTGGGGTTGTCGAAGGGCGCCATGGTGGTGTTGTAGGCCAGATAGCCCACGTTCAGGCCTGCCTGCTCATCCAGCTTCAGCGTGCTGTCGGCCTTGATCGCCGCAATGTCGGCCGGGGCCGGATAGGGCATCAGGTTGCATTCGCCGGCCTTCAGCTTTTGCAGGCGCACGGCGGCATCGGGGGTGATCGCAAAGACCAGATCGTCGATGATCGGCGCCGGGCCCCAATAGTCGGGGTTCTTGGCATAGCGGATCACGGCGTCTTTCTGATAGACCACGAATTTGAACGGGCCGGTGCCGATCGGCAGGTTGTTCAGGTCTTCGCGGGTGCCGGCCGCATCCAGCGCATCGGCATATTCCTTCGACACGATCGAGGCGAAGGGCATGGCGATATTGGCCAGGAACGGCGCTTCGGGCTGGTTCAGCGTGAACTTGACGGTGTAGTCATCGACCTTTTCGATCGACTTGATCAGTTCCGGCATCGACATCGAGGTGTAGTATTCATAGGTGATGCCCGGAATATACTGATGCCAGGGGTTCGCCGGGTTGCCCTGACGGTCATACGAGAAGATCACGTCATCGGCGTTGAAATCGCGGGTGGGGGTGAACTTTTCGTTCGACTGCCACTTCACGCCCTTGCGCAGGTGGAAGGTATAGACGGTGCCGTCTTCCGAGACATCCCAGCTTTCGGCCAGGCCCGGTTCAACCTCGGTCGTGCCCTTCTTGAACTCGGTCAGGCGGTTATAGATCGGGTGGGCCGAGGCGTCGAAGGTGCCGCCTGCGGTATAGGGCGCAGGGTCAAAGCCTTCGGGCGAGGCTTCCGAGCAATAGACGAAGGTTTTTGCAAGGGCGGGCATGGCGGTGGTCATCGCCAGGGCCGATGCCGCAACAAGGATACGGGTCAGCATTTTCATGTCTTGGTCCTTTCACTCTCTGTTGTAACTTGCGCCGGCCCTGTTCAGGCGGACCGGACTTTTCAGGGCCTGACCTTGGGTCAGGCCCCGATTTCTGTTCTGCCGAAAGGGTCATCCAGCCGCACTGCGGGGGGCACAAACCAGCGCGGGCCAGAGTCTGTCATGTAGACGATGTCCTCCAGCCGGACACCGCATTCGCCATAGACGCACAGCATCGGCTCGATCGAAAAGCACATGCCAGCCTCGAGCGGGGTGCTGTTGCCGCCCACGATATAAGGCGCCTCGTGAATATCGAGGCCCAGGCCATGCCCGGTGCGGTGCGGCAGGCCGGGAACCTGATAACCGGGGCCAAAGCCCGCATCGGTAAAGACCCTGCGCGCCGCCGCATCGACCGCAGCGCAGGGCGTGCCGATCCGGGCTGCTGCAAAGCCCGCGGCCTGCGCCTGCCGCTCCAGCTCCCACAACTGGCGCTGCCGGGGGGTCGGGGTGCCGAACACATAGGTCCGGGTGATGTCGGATGAATAGCCCTGCAAGGTGCCGCCCATGTCGACCAGCACCATATCCCCTGCCGCCAGCGCTTGCGGCTGCGGCACGCCATGCGGATAGGCCGTCGCCTCGCCGAATTGCACGGCGGCAAACAGCGGCTTGAGGCCCAGGGCGGTATGGGCCTCAAGGATGAAACCCGCGACCTCGGTGGTTGAAATACCCGCACGCAGCCCGGCATGGACCGCCTTTTGTACGCGAAAGCTCGCCTTCATCGCGGTCTGCATCAGCTGAAGCTCGGCGGGCGATTTCACCTGCCGTTGCGCAGAAATCATCCCTTGCGCCGAGGTCACGGGGCCAGGAACGGCCTGCATCAGCGCCGAAGCAAAGACAAAGGGCGTTGCCGGATCCAGTGCAAGGCCCGCGCCCGGCGCGTCAAAGCCCGCCAGACGGGCCGCAATCAGGTCATAGGGGTTTTCATGTTCTTCCCAGACCGCGATGTCACCGGGAAGGTGCAAAAGGGTCCGCAGCTTTGGCGCCTCGAACTGGGGCGAGACATAGATCATCGCGCCACTTGCTGGCAGCAGCACGCCGTGAATCCGTTCCGACAGCCCCAGCGACAGCCCGGTGTAATAGGTCAGCGAGGAGGAGGCATCCAGCCAGGTCGCCTTTACGCCTGCCGCGACCATCTGCGCCTGTAGCCGCACGATCCGCGCCCGCAGCTCTGCCAGCTGGATGGGCGGCGCCTGAACGGGGCGGAAGGCGTCAAGCGCGGTCGCATACTCGGTCATCAAACTTCCATTGTCCGTTCACGGGCGACATGCGGGGGAGTGTTCGATGTGACCGCCCATGATTTGGGCATAAGGCGTCACCTCTGGTTGCGTGCCCTACCCCCCGCAGGAACGCCATGTCACCTAAACTGGATTGGATCCTATATACAACATCAAACTTCTTCCCGATCCTGCCGAAAATCGGTAAGGCAAAAGGATGCGGGTGGGGGCTGGCATGGCTTTG